>CANRAN010000040.1 GCA_947628595.1 uncultured Clostridia bacterium
TAATAATCCCCCGCTTGTTTTCTGTCGATAATAAGAAATTTCTGTCGATAAAATGAAAATCGTATTTATTATCATTGTAAAGGTAATTTGAAAGTTATATAATTATAATGAGCAAACTAATTGAGGAGGAAAAAAATGAAACAGGATTATTTTCGTGAGGCTCCCCCGATTATTCAGGAGTTTCTGGGATATATGAATAATGTGCGAGGTCGTTCTGATTTATCCGTGGATGAATATTACAGGGATCTGAGGACATTCTTCCGATTTATTATTAAAGAAAAAGGAATGGCACCAAAGGATGCTGAAATTGACGATATAGATATTTCTTGTGTTGATTTAGAACTTATAAAAGAAATATCATTTACAGATATTTTGCTTTTTCTTAATTATTGCCAGAGTGATAGGGGTAATTCGGCAGCAACAAGGGCAAGAAAAACATCGAGTCTGAAAACCTTCTTTCACTATCTTACTGTTAAGGTAAATAAGCTTACATATAATCCGACAGAAGCACTCGACTCCCCCAAAAAGCCAAAAATGCTGCCTAAGTATCTGACATTAGAGGAAAGCCTTCAGCTGCTTGAGGCGATAGACGGTGCAAATAAAGAAAGGGATTACTGTATGATGATTTTCTTTCTTAACTGCGGTATGCGTATCTCGGAGCTTTGTGGTATCAATCTGTCCGATATTAACAGTGAATATATGCTAAAAATAAGAGGTAAGGGAAATAAAGAAAGAATTCTCTATCTTAATGATGCCTGTGTGGATGCACTCACACAATATCTCAAAGTCAGACCTGTTGACGGGGTAAGGGACAAAAATGCTTTGTTTATCAGCCGCAAGAACTGCCGTATTACGCCAAAGGGCGTACAATATGTTCTTGAGCGTTATTTGAAAAAAATCGGTCTTGACGGACAAGGCTATTCTCCGCATAAGCTAAGACATACTGCCGCTACTCTCATGTATCAGAAGGGCGGCGTGGATATACGTACACTTCAGGCAATTTTAGGACATTCCAATCTGGGTACAACACAAATTTACACCCATGTGGCAGACGAACAGGTAATTGCCGGACTTAAGGCAAATCCGTTAGCGAAAACGAAAGCGAAAAAAACAAAAGAATAAATTATGTGGTACTATTCCCTTAGCCATAGTCAAAAATATATACAAACATGTTACTCCGAAGAATGCTTTACCCTATTATTCCCTATTCATAAAATAATTTCTGAAAAATGTATGCATATAATTTATTTTGAAAAAATATTTATAATACACCCTTATATTTAATACAGTAATAATCCAAGCTTTACCGCTGTAACAAACAGTGATGTGAAAATAATGTCGTAAAGCGGCAAAAAATTGTATTGCAAACATTGAATCATTATGATATAATACAAGATATAGCGTTCAGATACGCTGCATAATACATTATATAGCGGTATAAGAATTAAAGCGGAGATGATAAAATGCGTATTATAAAAAGAAACGGCTCAGAAGAACCCTTTAATATTGAAAAAATTGTCAATGCTATTCGTAAGGCAAACAATGCCACCGAGAACGGAAAAATTACGAATGAGCAGATTGACGACATAGCAGGATATGTGGAATACAAATGCTCAAAAATGGACAGAGCCGTATCTGTCGAGGAAATTCAGGATATGGTTGAGGAACAGATAATGGCTAAGGGTGCCTTTCAGCTTGCAAGGAATTATGTAAGGTACAGATATAACCGTTCTCTTATACGTTCTTCAAATACGACCGACAATAAGATACTGAGTCTTATCGAATGTAATAATGAGGAGGCAAAGCAGGAAAACTCAAATAAAAATCCCACAGTAAACAGTGTTCAAAGGGATTATATGGCAGGAGAGGTCAGCAAGGACCTCACAAGAAGACTTCTTCTGCCCCAGGATATAGTTGAGGCACATGAAAAGGGTTTAATACATTTTCATGATGCGGATTATTTTGCTCAGCATATGCACAACTGTGACCTTGTAAATCTTGAGGATATGCTGCAAAATGGCACAGTCATAAGTGAAACACTTATTGAAAAGCCGCATAGTTTTTCGACCGCCTGTAACATAGCGACACAAATTATAGCCCAAGTTGCGAGCAATCAATATGGCGGTCAGAGTATAAGTCTCACCCACCTTGCCCCGTTTGTACAGATATCACGTGAAAAAATAAAAAAGGAATTTATGGCGGAGATTGAAAAAATGGGTGTGGTTATACCACAAGAGACCATTGATAATATAGTTGAGGAACGTCTTAAGAAAGAGATAACTAAGGGTGTTCAGACAATACAGTATCAGGTTGTCACACTTCTTACAACTAACGGACAGGCTCCGTTTGTAACCGTATTCATGTATCTGAATGAGGCAAAGGACGAAAGAGAAAAAAAGGATCTTGCTATGATAATCGAGGAAACTCTTCGCCAACGTTGCACAGGTGTAAAAAACGAAGCCGGAGTATGGATAACTCCCGCATTTCCGAAACTTATATATGTTCTTGAGGATGATAATATACACGAGGGTGATCCCTATTATTACCTCACGGAGCTTGCAGCTAAATGTACCGCTAAACGTATGGTTCCGGATTATATATCGGAAAAAGTAATGCTGAAAAATAAGATTGATAAAAATGGAGATGGTCACTGCTATACCTGTATGGGCTGCCGCAGTTTCCTTACCCCCTATATTGATGAAGGCGGAAAGCCGAAGTACTACGGACGATTCAATCAGGGTGTTGTAACCGTAAACCTTGTAGATATCGGTCTTAGTGCAAACAAAAATATGACCGTTTTTTGGAAGATATTTGACGAACGTATGGAGCTTTGTCACCGTGCACTGAGATGTCGTCACGAAAGACTCAAGGGCACATTTTCGGATGCAGCGCCGATACTGTGGCAGTATGGGGCAATTTCAAGGCTGAAAAAGGGCGAAACAATAGATAAGCTTCTCTATGGCGGTTATTCCACCCTATCTCTTGGCTACGCCGGATTGTGGGAGTGTGTATATAGTCTTATTGGTAAAAAGCTTACTGATGAGGAAGGAAAGAAACTCGGTCTTGAGATAATGAAGAAACTCAATGAGTATTGTGCAAAATGGAAGGCTGAGGAAAATATAGATTACAGTATATATGGTACTCCGCTTGAGAGCACAACCTACAAGTTTGCCAAATGTCTGCAAAAGAGATTTGGCGTTATAAAGGGAATAACAGACAAAAACTATATCACAAACAGCTACCATGTTCATGTAACCGAAAAAATAAGCGCATTTGACAAACTTAAGCTTGAATCCGAATTTCAGACGCTTTCCCCCGGCGGGGCAATTTCCTACGTTGAAGTGCCGGATATGCAGCAGAATATCCCCGCTGTTATGCAGGTTATCAAATTCATATATGATAACATTATGTATGCAGAGCTTAATACAAAAAGTGATTTCTGTCAGGTATGCGGCTACAACGGAGAAATTCAGATTGTTAAGGATGATAACGGCAAGCTTATATGGAAATGTCCGAGTTGTGGAAATACGGATCAAAATAAGATGAATGTTGCAAGAAGAACCTGTGGATATATTGGAACTCAATTTTGGAATCAAGGAAGAACACAGGAGATTAAGGAAAGAGTTCTGCACCTTTCAAATTCAGCACTTGCTGATAAACAGACAGTATCATAAGTAAAATACAATTATAGAATTCCACCCCCGATACCTGATGTGTCGGGGGTAATATTGTGAAATACAGAAATCTGTAAAAGAGGCGAAAATTATATGCATATTGGAGAAATAATTACAACTGATTGTGCAAACGGTATTGGAATAAGGTTAAGTGTATTTGTTTCAGGATGTACTAACCACTGCAAGGGCTGTTTCCAGCCGCAGACATGGGATTTTGAATACGGGGAGCGATATACACAGGAACACGAGGACTATATAATAAATGAATTATCCAAAAGCTATTATGACGGTCTTACGATACTCGGCGGAGAACCGTTTGAGCATTCAAATCAAAGGGAGATAGTGGGACTTATCCACAGGGTAAAATCTGAGCTACCGGACAGAAATATATGGATATATACCGGCTTTACATATGAAAAGGATTTAATCCCCGGCGGTTGTCGCTATATTGAGTGTACAGATGAAATACTTGACAGTATAGATATACTTGTTGACGGACGCTTTGTAGAGGAACTTCGCAACATTTCTCTTAATTTCAGGGGATCGGAAAATCAGCGAATAATTGATATGAGGGAAACAAGAAAAAGCGGAAATATAATTCTATCTCCGCTTAATGATTAATATTATGATTTTTTGAAAGACTTTCTGTATGAAAGAGGTGTACATCCGTATTTACGCTTGAACATTCGGTTATAATAGCTTTGTTCGGAAAATCCACAGCATTGAGCTACCTGAGATAAAGATTTACCTGTTTCCGCTAACATATAACAGCTTTCCTTGAGCCTGTAATCCGTTAGAAAGCTTATCGGCGATTGTGAGAGGTATTGTAGAAACATCTTGCAGCATTTACTTCTGCTTATATGTCCGGAGGCGGCAATCTGATCCAATGTTATTTTTTCCGCAAAATGATCATATATAAAGGTCATCATATTCCTTTGAATTTCTAAATCGGTATCAGACAACGATACGTACACTGAATCGGGGAAGTTGTAGTTTTTACATATTACTTTGAAAAGTCTGCATACAAATGACAGTATATCAAGCTCATAAAATTTTTGCTTTTCATTATACGCACTGACAATCAAGTCAATAAGGTCAGAGATATCCTTGTTTTCTCTGCTGCTCCCGAAATAAACATAAAAGTGTATTCCCATATCCCTCAGAAACCGTTCGATTACACTGTTCCTCGGCATTGTAGATAGGAATATTCTTGGGTGGATCTGAATTATACGGTAATGACAGTCGTTGCTTTCTGTATAATTTAAGTGAAATTGTCTGGCGTTTATGTAAATTATATCCCCTGCCTCGAGTTCGGTATCATACCCGTTTACTCTGCTTATCATCTTGCCGTTAAGAACCTGTAATATTTCAATATCGTCATGCCAATGTGCAAGCATTTTATCACCCGGATATGTGGAGAATGTACCTTCCTCGATATGTACGGGAAAATCATAGCTGTTGTAATCGAAACTATATTCTACTGTCCTATCATTATCCAATAATTTTATCATGTTGTACCTCTAAAATAAGATAATACAAAATATTTGCTAATATTATACTATATTTTAATAAAAAAATCTACTATAATACCAATAAAATTATACTTTGGGGGTAATAATTATGAAATTTGTATGTCAGGTATGCGGATATGTTTACGAGGGAGATAAGCCGGTTGACCAATGTCCGCAGTGCAAGCAGAACGGAAAATTCAAGGCAGTCGAGGAGAAAAAGACAAATCCCTATGCCGGAACACAGACGGAAAAGAACCTTGAGGCGGCCTTTGCCGGAGAATCACAAGCAAGAAATAAATATACCTATTTTGCTTCAGTTGCCAAAAAAGAGGGATATGAGCAAATTTCTGCACTTTTCCTTAAAACCGCCGATAATGAAAAGGAACACGCCAAGATGTGGTTCAAGGAGCTTAAGGGAATAGGTAATACAGCAGAAAACCTTGCGGCTGCCGCTGACGGTGAGAATTACGAATGGACAGATATGTATGAGGGATTTGCCGTGACAGCGGAAAAGGAAGGATTTACGGAGCTTGCAGCAAAATTCCGTGCTGTCGGAGAAATTGAAAAGCACCATGAGGAGCGTTACCGTGCATTACTGAAAAATGTTGAAATGCAGCAGGTATTTGAAAAGAGCGAGGTCAAGATATGGGAATGCCGCAACTGTGGTCATATAGTAGTTGGAACAAAAGCTCCGGATGTTTGCCCGGTATGTGCACATCCGCAAAGCTACTTTGAAGTTCATGCCGAAAACTATTAATGGTATCCATAATATGAAATTAGGATTAGAAATAGCAGGATGTAGCGTTACCTAACTCACCATCTAAACGGGTTTGTCGGTGGTTATTATAACTTTTAATAGAAGAGTTTATATTGGCAGGCAAGTTAAAACCAACATGAAAACAGAATTAAAATGCGGCATTTCCATAAACAGGACTGCCGCATTTTTCGATACAATTATCATTACACTGATATATTTTCGGTGGTACTGTCTGCATCAGTCGTTTCATTATTTATAGACACTCTTTCAGGCAGCTGCTCTCCGTCAAAATGAATACCTATACCGTTTACCTCTACTCCCTCATCTGCCCTTATCATTATGTATTTTACACCGTCAACAACCTTGGCATCTACCATAAAGCTGAATTTCGGGTCAACCTTTATTGATACATATGAGTTTTTCAGTTCAAATTGCTTAGGATCAATGATATTTTGCGGTGGAATTTCAATTTTTTCTCCGAATCCGTTTGTGAAATTTTCATCAAAAGATTCCATTTCGTCATCCTTGGCACCGCAGGTTGTGAGTACACGCTTAACATCATTCTTATCAAGCATAAGCGGTTCGGGATCCTTGCTCTCTTTATGCTCTGTTATCATGTCGGATATCATGCTATGTACAGACTGAACAAATTCCAAATTTCTGCTCTCGGAGGTAGAATCGGATACAACATTCCTAAAAGCCTGCTTCTGTTCTGCTGCGGGCATCTGTGCCTTTGCACCGAAAAGTGTTTCAACAACTTCGGGATAACTCTCCTTTGTGCTGCGTGTGTAAAATACCGCATTGTATATGTTTGTTTTACGGTCGTCAAAACATGGATACATAAATCCGATTTCAGGTGCAGCTACCGCTGATTCCGCTCCGATATTGCGAAAATTATTATCGGCCGTTGAAAATCCGAGTGCCGCTCTTGTAACCTTTATCGGACATACACTGCATACAAAATATCGAAACATCTCTGTCGAATCCATAAGATCTTCATCATTTTTTGAAAATGATGGTACATCATAGCGGTCGTATGCCAGCAATATGAGGTAAGCCCCGTCTATTGCAAAGGATGAAACTATTTTTTCATATAAGGAATTAAGAAGCTCCGTATTTTCAAACTCACTCTCTCTTATATCTGCGAAAAGCTTATATTCTTCCCCACTTTCAACCTGCTCATTACTGAATTCAATATTCATAAGATTTCTTCCCATTGCCCCCGAAATGCTTTTCTTCATAAGCTTGAGAAGCCATTCCTGCTGTTCATCAGGAAGCATATTCACGGGTATTTTGAATTGGGAAAGAATTTCCTTTGTCGAGCTTACATAGCAGCCTTGGATATAGGAAATATTACCTTTATCAGCCCTGAAACGTTTTTTAATTTCTGCAAATTCTTTATCTGTCATAATATTGATTCTCCTTGGTATATAAATAAAATTATAAGTAGTATGGAACAATTTCCTTACAAGTATAAATTATATCAGGAAAATTATTATAAAACAATAACTATTTAACATATATTTTGTCATTTTTTTTGCAATTATATCTTTTTTAACTGTTGCTTTTTGCTTTTTTTCGTGTTATTATTGAAGAAGGAGTGTCTGAGGAGGTGCTGCATGAGGGTTTTCAAATATTTTGATATCATAAGAAAGCACGGGCAGGATATTCTCAATTCAAATGGGATGGAAATCGAAAAAATTTGCATTCAGCATGGTACATTCAGTGTTTTCGACCATTCACTTTTTGTAACGTCCATGTGTATAAGAATATCAAAGAAATTCAGACTAAAGGTAAACGAAAGAGCAATGGTTCGTGGGGCGCTCTTGCATGACTACTTTCTCTATGACTGGCATGAGCCTATAAAACAAAACAGACTGCATGGCTTCAAACATCCAAGAATTGCACTTGAAAATGCCAGAAAGGAGTATGAACTCGGCAAAATTGAACAAAATATGATTTTGCGTCATATGTTCCCCCTTACCTTAAAACCGCCAAAATACAGAGAGGCAATTATTTTATGTATTTCCGATAAACTCTGTGCGACGTATGAAACGATCGGAGGCTTTAAATATAAGATTGCCAAAAAATTTAGGAGAGTTGATACAAATGCCTGATTCGGCACTGATATTGGAAAAATATTTTTTTTGGCTTGTAATTTACAGCGTGATAGGTTGGGTGTATGAATCTGCACTCGAATCATTCAGACAAAAAAAGCTTGTAAATCGTGGATTTCTTAATGGTCCGTATTGCCCGATATATGGGTTTGGATCTCTCTTGGATGTTATAATACTGGGGAATCTGAAATATAACCCTGTATTGTTGTTTGTTGCAAGCGCCGTTTTAACGTGCATACTTGAATATATAACATCTGTTGTTATGGAAAAAATATTTAATGTGCGTTGGTGGGATTATAATGACTTCAAATTTACAATTTTCGGAAAAGAAATATTTGTGGGAAAATTTAATATAAACGGCAGAATATGTCTTGTTGGGGCTCTTGCATTCGGTACGCTTTCTATATTGCTTGTTTATTTCATACATCCGTTTATTGTGTCTGTGACTGACAGATTTTCCTATCCCCTTTTCCACTATATCTGTGTAGGGCTGCTTATCCTTATCCTGATAGACTGTCTGCATACAGTACTCGGTTTTTCAACTTTCAACGACAAACTCAAGAGTCTGTCTGCAAACATAAACCAGATTAAGGGGAATATAAACGATAAATTTCAGTCAACTTCCGCATATGAGAAAATAAATTCCGCATATGAAAGATTTGTGAAAAGCCTAAATCATCAGCAGATACGGCTTATTCATTCATTTTCTCACCTCAGATCCATAAAATACAGAAAAATTTCCGAGGAGGTAAGAAAATTCGTTTTTAGAAAAGACAGAAATAAGAATAAAAAACAATAAAAAGGGAGTTTCCGTTTTGTCTTTCGGAGATTCCCTTTTATTATTGTAGTTTTTACTGCTGTATGTTACAATGTATTATAAAATAATAAAATGAGGTATGAATTGTGAACAAGAAAATTCTTATAATTGAGGACGACAACGATATAAACCGTATGTTGAAAATTCTTCTTGAAAGCAATGGATATATGGTAGAAAGTGCATATTCGGGAACAGAGGGTATTTTGGTTCACAGTGACGATATATCCCTGATCCTTCTTGATCTCATGCTTCCCGGACGTGGCGGAGAGGAAGTAATACATGAACTAAAGGAAAAACACAACGTTCCGGTTATTATTATGAGTGCAATACATGATATAGATAAAAAAGTAAATCTGTTTTCCTTAGGAGCTGATGATTATGTTACAAAACCTTTCAATAATGATGAGCTTCTCGCAAGAATAGGAGCAAGGCTCAGGGGCGGAACGGATCAGGAAATTGTTAAAAGCACCTTAAAATACAAGGATATTGAAATAGATAATGATAATTTCACTGCAAGCTGTGCCGGAATAAAGCTTGACCTTTCAAAGCATGAATTTGATTTACTAAGGCTTCTTGTAGAAAATTCAGAAAAGACTTGTACTAAAAGCATGATTTATGACCGTGTATGGGATTATGAAAATTCAGC
>CANRAN010000041.1 GCA_947628595.1 uncultured Clostridia bacterium
GTATTTCCGTTTTTGATAAGAGGAGTTTTAGATGGATAATAAAGAGGCTCATACTGATACAGGACGTAAAAGAAAAAAGGGACTTAATAATATTCCAAGGAAAGGTGTGGAGCATGGATTTGCGGTTATATCGCTTATGATAACTGTGCCGATATTTTTCACAGCTGTTTTGCTCTTGATTGTCTTGCCACGTCCCGAGGTCTCGGAGATTGAAAAACGTAAGCTTGCGGATATAGCTTTAAAACATTATTTGGGATACATACCGAGGATGAGGTTAAGGTTGTAGGTAAGCCGTCGGTTGTTCCGAAGCCTGTTAATGATGATAAAAATGAGCAGTCCGAAAATACAAAGCCGGATGTCGATGAAAATTCAAGGACTGAATCCCGGCAGGAAAGTGAAACCTCAGTTGAAGAAAGTCAAGCAGAACCGAGCAAGACCGAATCTTCCCAGGAATCCCCAGGGGAGGAGGAAGTTACTGTCGAAAATGGTATAATTGTTGTTAAGGGTAACGGTCACTATCGTGCACTTGAGCTTTTCGGCGGAGGAAGCGGAAGTACGTATGCGGAATCTCTGAATAATTTCCATAGGGATCTCGGCGACAGTGTTAAAATTTATTCCATGGTTGCGCCGCTTGCAAGCGAGTATTATACTCCGAATAGCTATACTGATTTTAATGCAAGCCAGAAGGACAGCATAGAGAGTATCAAAAATAAGCTTGATACGGGTATAGTTTCAATAGATATAACAGATGTGTTGGGAGAGCATAAGGACGAGGAAATATATTTCCGCACCGACCACCACTGGACACCGCTCGGAGCATATTATGCTGCAAAAACCTTTGCAGAGACAGCAGGTCTTGACTTCAAGGATCTCAATACCTATAAGAGGAATGACATGGAAGGCTTTGTAGGTACAATGTATGGCTTTACGGGGGATGCAAATCTCAACAATGATCCGGAGGTGTTTTCATATTATACACCGGATAACATTGACAAATGTATGACATACTACTACACGACAGACTTCAAATATACAGGAAAAGGAAAATTCTTTAATGGGGTAGGGGATATACGGAGTGCATATCTGACCTTTATGGGCGGAGATGAACAGGTTGTCAAGGTAAAGACTAATATTAAAAACGGTAAAAAGCTTCTTATTGTCAAGGACAGCTACGGTAATGCCATACCGGGATATCTGTTCGGCTCATATGAGGAAATATATGTTGTTGATATGAGATATTTTGAGCTTAACCTCGTCGACTTCGTAAAGCAGAATAATGTTACGGATATGCTTTTTACAATGGTATCGTATTCGGCAGTCGGAGATAATGCAAATAATCTCGAAAATCTCAGGACTCAGGCAAAGGGTCAAAAAATCGTCGATGAAGGTCTGAAGGACGAGGATTGAACGTAAAATTATTAAAAGAATAACTTTTTAGCAGGGAGAATATATGAAGGAACTTGAATATCCGTTTGAAAGCGATTATATAATTAAAAAGAAGAAGTCGATAAAGCGTACACTTTTAGCTGACGGCAGGAATAGGCTCAAGAAAAAAATAGCGGTATTCGGCGGCTCAACAACGCATGATATTATAGTATATCTTGAACTGTTTCTGCTTGACCAAGGAATAGAGCCTGAGTTTTATGAATCCGAGTATGCACAATATTGGCAGGATGCTATGTTCCCGAGTAAAGAGCTTCTGAATTTTAAACCGGATATTGTATATATCCATACAACGAGCCGAAACATAGTTAATTATCCCTCTGTATCAGAAAGCAGGGAGCAGGTCGGCGAGAAGCTTCAAAGGGAATATTCAAAATTCGAGCGGATGTGGGAGAAGATAACAGAAACATATCATTGTCCGATAATACAGAATAATTTTGAAATGCCCTTTTACAGGCTTATGGGCAATAGGGATTGTTCCGATTACAGAGGTCGTTCTAACTTTGTGAGCAGGCTCAATCAGTTGTTTTATGAATATGCAGAGAAAAATGAGGGTTTCTATATAAATGACATAAACTTTATTTCTGCGTCCTACGGCTTAAAACAATGGAGTGACCCGTCATATTGGAATATGTATAAGTATGCCATGTGTACGGAAGCTATACCCGAATTTTCCTTTAACCTTTGCAATATTATAAAGTCCGTATTCGGGAGGAATAAGAAGGCTCTTGCACTTGATCTTGACAATACCCTTTGGGGCGGTGTTGTCGGTGATGACGGCGTTGACGGAATACAGATAGGGCAGGAAACAGGTGTTTCACAATCCTATTACGAATTTCAGAGCTATGTTAAGGAGCTTAAGGATATAGGCGTAATTCTTACAGTATGCTCCAAAAATGACCATGAAAATGCAATAGCAGGTCTTAATCATCCCGAGGGGGCAGTCAAACCGGAGGATTTTATTGTAATAAAGGCTAACTGGGAGAATAAGGACAGAAATATAATAGAAACAGCAAACGAGCTTAATATTTTCCCGGATGCAATAGTGTTTGCAGATGATAATCCCGCAGAAAGAGAAATAGTCCGTGCACAGGTGCAGGGTGTGGCAGTCCCTAAAATGGACAGTGTTGAAAATTATATCATAAATATTGACAGAAGCGGATATTTTGAGGTAACCAATTTCAGTGCTGATGACCTCAAAAGGAATGAGATGTATAAGGCTAATGCCGAAAGAGCTGCACAGCAGGCTTCCTTTGCCGATTACGGTGAATATCTGCTGAGCCTTGACATGAAGGCTGTTATTGATGATTTCATACCTGTTTATCTCCAGAGGATAACACAGCTTACCAATAAGAGTAATCAATTCAATGTTACGACTAAGCGTTATACCGCAACGGAAATGGAGGACGTATATCACAGCGATGACTATATACGTCTGTATGGCAAGCTCACGGATAAGTTTGGTGATAACGGGGTTGTATCTGTTGTCATAGGTAAGATAGACGGTGAGATACTCAATATAGATCTATGGATAATGAGCTGCAGAGTACTTAAGAGAGATATGGAGCTTGCAATGCTTGACAGGCTCGTAGAGCGGGCAGCCGAAAGGGGTATTAAAACCATAAAGGGATATTATTATCCGACAGCCAAGAATAAAATGGTACGAGAGCTTTTTGGAGGCTTCGGCTTCACAAAGATCGAGGAGGACAGCGAGGGCAATACTGTGTGGGGGCTTGATATTGCGGGATATGAAAGGAAGAATCATGTAATTACAGTTGAAGATAATTCTTCACTTAAAAATTAAATTCAAGGGGGAACCATTATGGATACCAATACAATTTATGTAAGACTTAACAAGGTTTTCAGGGATGTATTTGATGATGACGATATCACGGTTAATGCAAATACTACCGCAAACGATATCGAGGATTGGGACAGCCTTGAACATATAACGCTTATGGCGGCTGTTCAGAAGGAATTTAAGGTAAAGTTTTCAATGGGAGAAATTGCATCAATGAAGAATGTAGGGGAAATGGTGCAGATAATTGAAAAGCGTGCTAAATAGTTATTACTGTGTTACGGGGCTTCCGATTATAAGGAGGTCCTGTTTTTTTTTGTAAGTGTGACAGTAGAAAATGACAGCCGTACAGGTCCGGATATTCCTGTACGGCTGTCAGATTTTTATATTGTTGACTATTCAAGGATAACAGGCTTAGCATACCATATTGTATCGGCATAATCTCTTATACTGCGGTCGGAAGCAAATCTTCCTGCCTTGGCAATATTGATAAGCGACATTCTGTTCCATGTATTCTTTTCCTCATAAAGACGTGATGCTTTCTGCTGAGTATTGGCGTAGTCTGCAAAATCAGCAAGAACCATATACGGATCTGAGGTTGAAAGGGAATGTGCTATCTCTCCGAAACGATCACCAAATTCTGCACATATACCGTCAACAGCAGCTTTGATGATGTGATTATTATTATACGGAATACCCGGATTATAGCCTTGTCTTTTTAGCTGGTTCACCTCGGGTGTCGTCATGCCGAAGATAAGGGCATTGTCATCGCCTACAACATCGTGTATCTCAACATTTGCACCGTCAAGCGTACCCAGAGTAATTGCACCGTTTATCATAAATTTCATATTTGAAGTACCCGATGCTTCAGTGCCGGCAAGAGATATCTGTTCGCTTATTTCTGCGGCAGGTATAAGCTTTTCGGCAACCGATACACGGTAATCTTCGAGATATACGACCTTAAGCTTTTTGTTTACACGGGGATCATTATTTATCTTGTCTGCAAGTGCCACGATAAACTGGATTATCTGCTTTGCAAAATAATAACCGGGGGCAGCCTTTGCACCGAATATATAGGTTTTTGGCGTATAATCCGCATCGGGATTATCCCTGAGCCATTGATAGGTGCTGAAAATATGAAGTGCATTTAGAAGCTGACGCTTATACTCGTGCAGACGCTTTACCTGTACGTCAAAGATAGAGCTTGTGTCTACCTTTATTCCGTTATTTTCGAGAATGTATTTAGCCATTCTTTCCTTATTCTTTTTCTTTATAACGGCAAGCTTAGCAAGAACTGCGGCATCATTCTTATATGCCATAAGACCCTCAAGAGCGTTTGCATCTTTTTTAAATTTATCACCGATAAGCTCTGTTATCAAGTCTGCAAGACATGGATTTGACTGATTAAGCCAACGTCTGTGTGCGATACCGTTCGTTACATTCTTGAATTTCTCCGGTGTTACAGTATAGAAATCATTGAATACGGAATCCTTTAGAATCTCACTGTGGAGCTTAGATACACCGTTTATGGAATGTGAAGCGATAACTGCGAGGTTGGCCATTTTTACAATGCCGTCATTGATGATAGCCATTCTGCCGATTTTATATCCGTCAACGTTCTGTTCATGCATTTCTGCACAGAAACGACGATTTATCTCTTCTACTATCTGATAAATACGGGGGAGTTTTCTCTGGAAAAGCTCAACCTGCCAACATTCAAGGGCTTCGCTCATAACTGTATGGTTAGTATATGCAATAGTACGTGTAACAATATCCCATGCCTTATCCCAATCGTAGCCGCATTCGTCAAGCATTATACGCATAAGCTCGGGGATTGCAAGAACGGGGTGTGTATCGTTAAGGTGGATAGCAACCACCTCGGGAAGATTATCCAATGAATTATAATTCTTGAGGTGACGCTGAATTATATCCTGTATTGTAGCGGATACAAGGAAATATTGCTGACTCAGACGCAGGCTTTTTCCCTCTGAGTGATTATCTTCGGGATACAGCACTCTTGTAATGCTTTCTGCAAGAGCCTTTTGTTCCATTGCACGGACATAATCGCCGGAGTTGAACAGCTTCATATCGAAATTATCAGACGTAGCAGCCCAGAGTCTCAGTCTGCTGATGCCCTTGCCGCCATCGCCGGGAACAAGCATATCATATGGTGTTGCGATAATTTTAGTTGCGTTTTCTATTGATATGGAATGGTGATTATCGTGCCATGTTTCTATTACATTGCCGTCAAAATATACGGGTATGCTTTTCTCAGGGTGGGCCTGAAGCCATACCGCACCGCCGGGAAGCCAGAAATCCGGAAGCTCTGTCTGCCAACCTTCTACAAGCTTCTGACGGAATATACCGTATTCATAGCGGAGGGAATATCCCATTGAGCTGTAATTCTGTGTTGCAAGACCGTCAAGAAAACAGGCGGCAAGTCTGCCCAGACCGCCGTTGCCGAGACCTGCGTCGGGTTCTTGTTCATATACATTTTCAAGCTTGATATTCATGCTTTTGAGAGCCTGACATACGGTATCCTCAAGACCGAGGTTATAGAGGTCATTTTTTAGTGAACGACCCATAAGAAATTCCATACAGAGGTAATATACGGTTTTACTTTGCTGCTTTTGAGCAGCATCACTGAAATCCTTATATTCCTGACGCATGATATCACGAAGAATAAGTGCTATTGACTTGTAATAGTGCTCGTCAGTCGCATCTGATGGTGTTACACCGAAGTTGTGTGAAAGCTTTGCTATTATAAGCTCTCTTACCTCACTTGGTGTGAGCTTTGACTTTGACATAATAAAAATCCCCTTCCTGCGGCGAGTCGCCGCTGTCAATTCGGGACGGTAGCTTATACAGTACATAAGTTTATTTGCCCGATCGGTGCTATATGTAGTATATCCCATTATTGCACCTGAATTTAATGAAAATTGTTTACTCATATAAAAACAACATCTATATCATTATAACCCATTCTCAATAGATTTTCAACCAAAATAAAGAATATTCTTTTATTGTGTTATATATTGTAAACAGATATAAACCATTTTAGGTAAAAAAACAAAATTTTGCTTTTATATTCGGTAAAAATGTATTATAATATTTTTGTATATTTATAAATTCAGAGGTGTATTTTCGATGGAAGAGAAAACAAAGAATCGTATAAAAATAGATATTGCAGGTACAACATTTACTGTGCTTAGCATCGAGAGTGAGGATTATACCAAGGCCGTGGCGGAAAGGCTTAACAGAGAAATAGATGCGGTTCGCAGGGCTGCACCCGGACTCTCACTTACCTCCGCAGTTATGCTTGCCTCGCTTAATATATGTGATGGTATGACGAAGGCGGAGGAGGATTCTGACAAGCTCCGCAGTCAGGTTAAAGAATACCTGAATGATGCTGCAAGATACCGTGCCGAATATGATGCGGCTCTGAGAGAAAATGAAAAGCTTAAGAGGGATATAGAAACCTACCGCAAAAGACTCAGCGAAAAAGGCAGAACGACAGAGCCTGCGCCTGTTTCTCCTGCTGTCAAAACGGTACGTAAGTCTAATTCAAAAGAAGCAGAGGATGAGGAAAATCTGTCATTTTTTGATACCCCAAAGAAATAATAAGAGAGTATGAGGTTATGAAAGGTCTTGAAATACTTGCACCTGCCGGGGGCATGGAGTGTGTATATGCCGCTGTACGCTCAGGTGCGGATGCGGTTTATCTCGGTGCAAAAAGCTTCAGTGCACGCTCCTCGGCACATAATTTTGATAATGATCAGCTGAGGGAGGCTGTGCGGTATTGTCATGTAAACGGAGCAGCCGTACACCTTGCTTGCAATACCCTTGTGCATGATGATGAACTGAAGGATGCATTAAGCCTTATTGAATATGCCTGTACCGTAGGTGTGGATGCACTGATTATGCAGGATCCCGGACTTATTTCTCTTGTTAGAAGGTGTGCTCCCGATATGCCGATACACGGTTCTACTCAGCTTTCCGTTCATACTCGTGCCGGTGTGGAGAATCTGTATAAGCTCGGACTTACAAGAGTAGTTCTTTCCCGTGAGCTTTCAAAAAAGGAAATAGAGGAGATAGCAAGGGACTGCCCCGTTGAGCTTGAGGTATTTGTACACGGCGCACTCTGTATGAGTGTGTCCGGACAATGCTATTTCAGTGCAATGCTCGGATCACGCAGCGGAAACAGAGGAGCCTGTGCCCAGCCGTGCAGACTGCCTTTTTCGACGGGCTGCGATTCGGACTATGCATTGAGCCTTAAGGATTTGTCAATAATAGAGCATCTTAGTGAGCTTGAAGAGATGGGTATATCCTCCGCAAAAATCGAGGGCAGAATGAAACGCCCCGAATATGTTGCGGCGGCTGTTTCTGCTTGTAGGCAGGAACTTGACAGCGGAAAAATTTCCCCCGGGCTTTCCGAAAAGCTGAAGGCTGTTTTTTCACGCTCAGGCTTTACAGACGGCTATTATACAGGTAAGCGTGGGGCGGATATGTTCGGAATACGTTCAAAGGAAAATGTGACAGCGGCGGATAGTAAGGTTTTTGCAGCTATCCATGAAATGTATAAAAATGAACGCAGACATATACCTGTTAATTTTAAGCTTGATATATGTGAGGGCAGCAGCAGTCTTACTGCTATTGACAACGATAAAAACACCTTTACTGCAAATGGTGCAATACCCGAAAAGGCTATAAGTTTTCCGCTTGATTATGAAAGGTGCGAAAAAAGCATATCCAAAACAGGCGGGACACCGTATATCATGAAAGGTCTTGAATGTAACATAGGTAAGGGCTTAACCATGCCCGCTTCCTCACTCAATGCAATGAGAGCAACCTGTCTTGACGGCTTATCGGAAATAAGAGGAAAGGAAAGACCTGTAAGCTTTTCACGGGTTAATTTATCAGAGGTTGATACAAGAAAAAATATCCGTCCGAAAAATTACAGAGCAAGATTTACCGATTGCGATATATCGGATAATTTTCTTGACAGTGAGCTTATCTATGTGCCGCTTGAAACCGACAGCAGAAGCCTTAATACACTAATGGACAGGGGATTTGCCGTAGCGGCTGAAATACCGAGGGGAATGTTTGGTATTGAGAAAGATATATATTCCCATCTGAAAAGAGTAAAATCTCTCGGGATAAATGAGGTGCTTGCAAATAATATCGGTGCTGTGGAAATGGCAAAAGTGCTTGGTATGGATATACATGGGGGATTCGGTCTTAATCTGACAAATACCGAGGCAATAAAATGGGCAGAGTCTCAGGGAATAATTGATGCGGAGGTTTCCTTTGAGCTTACTCTTGAACAAATATCGGCACTTGGTGGAATAATACCGCTCGGTATAATTTCTATGGGCAGACTTCCGCTTATGCTTACAAGGAATTGTCCTGCAAAATGCTCAGGCAGGAATTGTAAGCAGTGCAATGGAAATACGGCACAAATAAGGGACCGCAAGGGGATTTATTTTCCTATATACTGTTACGGGGGATGCACGGAAATTCTTAACAGTGTACCGCTTATTTTATCTGACAGAAAAAATGAAATAAGAGGAGTTGAGTTTGAGGTTTTACGCTTCAATGTTGAAAACTCTGTTGAAAAAGAGGAAAACTTATGTCTGTATAAGCATAATCTGACACCAAAAGACGGCTTTACAAGGGGATTATACTACCGTGGTGTTGAATAGTTGAAAGTATATATGTTAAAATCTGTTGAAAGTGTTGAAAACTTGTTGTAATGCTTATCGGGAAAATTAACGATAATAGAGCGAAAATATTCAACGTAGAGAGAGTGAGATAAAAGGTATGAAAAAGGTAAAAATAAAAAAGCTTAATGAAAATGCAATAATACCCACAAGAGCGACTAAAGGTTCGGCAGGAGCAGATCTCTATGCCTGCGTGGATGAATCTGTAACGATTAAGCCGGGTGAGCTTGTGAAAATTCCTACCGGTATTGCAATAGAGCTTTACGGGAATGATCTTGCCGCATTTATTTTTGCAAGGAGCGGACTCGGAGTAAAACACGGAATATGCCTGTCAAACGGAGTGGGCGTAATTGACAGTGATTACAGAGGGGAAATATGCGTAGGACTTTGTAATGTATCGGGTATGGAATATACAATAATGCCCGGGGAACGCATAGCACAAATGGTTATAATGCCCGTGGTATGTGCCGTATTTGAGGAAACGGACAGCCTGAGTGAAACGGACAGGGGCAGCGGAGGCTTCGGATCAAGCGG
>CANRAN010000042.1 GCA_947628595.1 uncultured Clostridia bacterium
GGACTTAATGAGCTGAGGGAAAAATATCTTTCCTTTTTTGAATCAAAGGGACATCTGAGGCTTCCGAGCTTCCCCCTTATCCCCCGTGATGATAAGAGTCTTCTTCTTATCAATTCGGGTATGGCACCTATGAAAAAGTATTTTACAGGTGAGGTAACACCCCCACGCAAGAGAGTTACTACTTGTCAAAAATGTATCCGTACCCCCGATATTGAAAGAGTGGGAATTACTGCACGTCACGGAACATTCTTTGAAATGCTCGGCAATTTTTCTTTCGGAGATTATTTCAAACACGAAGCTACAAAATGGGCTTGGGAATTTTGTACGGATATATTGGATCTGCCTGTTGATAAAATATGGGTATCTATATATGAAAATGATGACGAGGCTTTCAGAATATGGACCGAGGAGGTCGGAGTTTCCCCCGATCATATAGTACGTCTTGGAAAAGAGGATAATTTCTGGGAGCATGGCGAGGGTCCCTGCGGTCCCTGCTCAGAGCTTTATTTTGACAGAGGAGAAAAATACGGCTGCGGAAAACCTACCTGCGGAGTCGGCTGTGACTGCGACAGGTATGTGGAATTCTGGAACAATGTATTTACACAGTTTGAAAATGACGGAAAAGGAAATTATGCTCCCCTTGATCACCCGAACATTGATACAGGAATGGGTCTTGAACGTCTTGCCTGTATTATGCAAGGAGTAGATAATCTTTTCCTTGTTGATACCGTACAGAATATCATGAAGAAAATTTCGGGATTGGTAGGTGCTAAATATGGCGATGATGAAAAAACAGATATCTCACTGCGTGTTATAACCGACCATATCAGAAGCGTTACATTTATGATCGGAGATGGGGTTATGCCTTCCAATGAGGGTAGAGGCTACGTTCTGCGTCGACTTCTCAGAAGAGCTGCACGTCACGGCAGACTTTTAGGTGTGAATGAGCCGTTCCTCTATAAGGTTGTTGATACCGTAATAGCAGAAAATCCCGCATATCCCGAACTTTCGGAAAAGCGTGAAATTATATTGAAAGTAATAAAGACTGAGGAGGAATCTTTCTGCCGTACACTTGATCAGGGCTTTGCCCTTCTCAATGATATAATAGAAAAATCCGAGGTAAACAGAATTTCAGGTGAGGATGCATTTAGGCTTAATGATACGTTCGGCTTCCCCATTGATCTTATAAGGGAAATTGCAGCAGAAAAGGGAATGATTGTTGATCTTGACGGATACGAAAAGCTCCTCAGGGAACAGAAAGCACGTGCAAAGGCTGCAAGAAAAAATGCAGGTGCCGAAGCATGGCTCAGTGATGCTGTTGATCTGAGCGGCATTGAAAAAACCGAATTTCTCGGATATTCCGAGCTTAGCTCACAGTCAAAAATTCTCGCAATCATTAAGGAAGGAGAAAAGGTTGAATTCGGCGGTACAGGCGATGAT
Organism: uncultured Clostridia bacterium; assembly: GCA_947628595.1. Lineage (GTDB taxonomy): Bacteria > Bacillota > Clostridia > Oscillospirales > Acutalibacteraceae > UBA1213. The sequence continues at coordinate 1,441 of CANRAN010000042.1, forward strand.
GTTGTGATTGTCCTTGATAAAACCCCATTCTATGCGGAAAGCGGCGGACAGGTCGGCGATATAGGCACACTTACCACACAAAATACGATTATTAATGTTTTAGATACCGTTAAGGATAATAACGGAATATATATGCACCGCTGTGAAATTTCCGAGGGTACTATCGAAGTTGGCAATATTGTAAACGCACAGGTTGATGAGGATATAAGATACAGTATTATGCGTAATCATACGGCGGCACATCTTCTTCAGGCTGCACTTCGTAAAGTTCTCGGCACTCACGTTGAACAGGCAGGTCAGCTTGTTACAGCCGATAAGCTGCGTTTTGACTTCACTCATTTCTCGGCTGTTACACCCGAGGAACTCAAAATGGTCGAAAATCTTGTAAATGAGCAGATTTTCAGAGGCATTGATGTAATAACAAAGGAAATGCCTGTTGATGAAGCTAAGAAGCTCGGTGCAATGGCTCTGTTCGGAGAAAAATACGGCGATATTGTACGGGTGGTTATGGTTGATGAATTTTCCAAGGAGTTCTGCGGAGGTACACATATAGAAAACACAGCAAAAATCGGTCTGTTCCATATAATCGGGGAAAATTCCGTTGCGGCAGGTGTCAGAAGAATTGAGGCTGTCACAGGCAGAGGTGTTCTTTCCGCTCTTGACGAAATCATGGATATTATGGCAAAATCCATGAAGCTGTTCAAGGCCACCGCTATGTCAAACTTTGTTGCAGCAAGTGAAAGGGTAATCGAGGAAATGAAAGCTAAGGACAGGGAAATATCTGTTCTTACATCCAAGCTTTCCGCACAGGGCGTAGAAAATATGCTTTCATCCGTAAAGGAGAAAAACGGTGTGCGTATTGCAGCAGCAAAATTCATGAATGCCAACACGGCAACACTTAAAACCATGACAGACAGACTTCTTGATACCGCGCCCGATTGTATTGCCGTAATGTTCGGAATAGACGAAGGAAAAGCGAATATATCCGTTGCAGTCGGCAAGGATGCTCAATCTAAGGGCGGTCATGCCGGTAAGATTGTAAAGGCTGTTGCGGAGCTTGTTGGCGGCAAGGGCGGCGGAAAGCCGGAGCGTGCTATGGCAGGTGTCGGGGATATTTCAAAAATTGACTCTGCCCTCGGAAAAATTGAGGGAATTGTCGCTGATTATTTAAAATAATAAATTTAAAAGGACTTAGTCTTAATTGCAATGATATAGACTAAGTCCATTCTTTATAATAAATTTTAAGATAGCGAAAAAAGCAGGGCTACCACATCCCGGCAGCCCCGCTGAACTATTTTCGTTACGATACTCTAATCTGTGTTAATGATCCCGATTTACACGTAAAAAGGAGCACACACGGCGGTGGTGTAATTATAATCATTGTCGTAGTCATAAAGATAATCACCGTTGTAATCATAATCACTATCGTAATCGTAATCGTAGTCATAATCATAGTTATAATCATAATCACTATCGTAACCGTAATCAGTATCGTAATCATAAATATCAGTGTTCTGATTATCGAACTCTCCGAATAAATCTTCATATTCCTCTTTGTTTATGTCAAACAAATTCTTTTCTGCATTAATTACATTCATATCGGGCACAGAAGAAATCTCAATTTTGATTTTACCCGAGTCAGATGATGTAGTCGCTCCCGGTATATCAAAGCTCAAGGTCACCTTATCGCTGCCTACCTCGGCATCGCAGCTGTACGAAGTACCACCGGCTGTCAATGTGAGCTTATTATTTGCGTCATCATAGTCAAGTCTTGCGATCTCCTGCTTTGTATCTGACTCACTCGTATTCGATGAGGTGCTGAGAACATAAGATATGACCTGACCGTTTACCTCTTTATACAATGATGCACCCGCACTGAATATTCCGTTTGAAACATTAAATCCTATATTCATATAAGGATCTCTTGAAAACTCAAGTGAGAATTTCATGCTTGCAGCGGTCTGACCTGTGACCTTAAACTCAAGTGCAAGTTTAGCTATTTCCTTGCTATCCTTACTCATATGGTTTTTAGCAACGATCACAATATTTTTAGCCTGTTCCGACTCTGTAAACTCTGAGATAAGCTTATCAAAGGCTTCATTCAAATTTTGTATGGATTCATCGTAGTTATCAAACAGTTCCTTGTTATTGGCAGCATAGTCCACAAGCTCTGCCTTCACATCATTAAGCACTGCAAGCATAGAGTTATAATCAAGGGTATATGTAACCGTATCAACAGGCACGTCCTTGCCGTTCACCGTTGTTGTACCCTCTTCTACTGTAACATTACAATCCTGCTCAATCTTTTTCAACATACTGTTGAAAAGCTCTTCGCTCTTATCTTTCTGGGCGTTATCACTCAGCAGATTACGGTAAATGCTCTCAAACTGATCCATAAACTGATTGAATTGTTCCCTATCTATATTAAGAACATTGTCCTTATCGGGTGAGAAAATTGAATTACCTGCCTGCTCCCTGATCTTACCGGAATCTATATAATATTTTCCCTGCTTGTCATCCGTTTGAATATTGAAATCAATTCTGTTTATATCGGTATAAAGCTCAAATAGAGCTGTCCCTACCGTATCTGCCTTAACACGAACATTCGAGCCGCCCACTTTTAGATAATACTTTTTTTCGGGGGCATTATATGATATCTGTATATCGGAGGCTTGGTTTTTACCGTCACTTGTCGGTGTTTCTGCCGAAATCTTTACACTTCCCTGCTCCTTGCAGTTATTAAGGATTGCAAAAAGGTCATTGGGGTCGGAATTTGCTTTATCAAAATATGTCTGATATGAACTGAAAACATACTTAGTCGGATTATTTACCAGATAATCCCTTTCCAATTTATTTCTTATAAATAAGAAGCCAAACACTCCCAGCAGAGCAACCAAAAGAGCAATAACACCTATAATTATACCCTTTTTGACACCGGAAGATTTATTGCTTACCTTAACACCTACCGTATCATACGGCAATGCAGACTGTGCGGACATGAACGAATTATCATTGGCAGTCGATTGCATTTGGGAAACAGGCTCGGCAGGAACACTATTCATACCTTGAAAATCCTGCGAATAAAGGTTATTACCCACCCCCTGATTTGCTTCGCCTACATCCAGCTTGCATCCACAGGAAAGACAAAATCCATGACCCTCACCACATTCTTTTCCACACTGCGGACAAAACATAAAAATCACTCCTCTGTTCAAGATACAGACATAAAACTACGTCCATACCAATTATAAACCAAAAAATATAAATTGTGCTAATAATTTATAATATTTTTTATTTTTGTATAGATTCACAAAAAAACCGTAACATTTTGATAAAAATAAATAAACCTTCCATATATTCTGCCGCATACCTCTATGAATTTACTCATGTTTCTCAATGAAAACATAAATATCCTTTCCATCCGAAGCGGCTATGATATTTCCGTTAAGATCGGTCCTGTAAACCTCTGCACCTGAATTATACAATCTTTCAGCAGCATATCTGTCCGGAAGATATTTATTATTCTTTTCAACAGATATGATTGCATATTTCGGAGAAACTGAAGCAAGAAATTCCTCTGTTGTTGCAGTTTTACTTCCATGATGTGAAACCTTAAGTATATCAGCTGTCAGATCCGCATTTTGGGCAAGTAGATCCTCCTCCACTGTCTTACCGGCATCTCCGGTAAAAAGTACAGCTATTTCTTTATAGGAAATTTTAACAATCAGCGAATTGTCATTATCATTATTGTATTGTCTTTCAGGTGACAGAACATCAACCGTCATATCCCCCAGATGATACCTGCCCATTTCCGGATTTTCAATTGATATATTCTTATCCGCCGCAATCCTATAAAGAAGTCTTTCATCCTCTGTTCGGTTTGCAATGTCACTCACAGAATATTTACCGATCCACAGCTTCCCTATCCTGCACCGATCCGCAATATGAGAAAAATCCCCGATATGGTCACTGTCATTGTGTGAAGCGATGAACAGATCAATATTATCTATACCGAAGTGTTGTAAATATTCAGCCGAGGTGCCGTTTAGGGAATATTCTCCCGTGTCAATCATTATGTTTGCTTTATCCGTATGTACAAGAATCGCATCCCCGTTCCCCACATCTATAAAATGAACGGAGAACGGATATCCGTCTGACTCAAAAGCAAATTCACTTATACCAAAGAAATTGTATATGCTCTTGCTCACGGTATCATATGCTCCGGATATATGAAGGAAATATAATGCTATTATTAAAAACACAGATACCAGGGCTATTAAATATAAACTGAGATATCTGTATTTTTTGTAAACCTTGAAACGCTCCCAAGGTGTCAAGTATCTGAATTTTCTACTCATGTGTTACCGGCTTGTAGATCATAAGTATCTTATTAATACGTTGATCCTCGACATCTGTAACCGTGATTTCAAGCTCTTTATATTCAAAGCTTGAATTTTCCTCCGGTATATCACCAATTTGCTCTATCACCCAACCGCCTACCGATTTACTGTCGGAGTCAATATATCTGCTGTCCTTATCAATAAGCTCAAGCATATCATCTATATTCATATCACCGCTAATCTCGAACCTGTTCTCGGACAGCTTTCTGAATTTATGCTCAACCTCCTCGTCCTCGTCCCATATATCACCGACAAGCTGTTCAAGGACATCCTCCATTGTAGCTATTCCGAGCGTTCCTCCGTAGTCATCCGTGACAACTGCTATGTGAACCTTTTTATACTTAAAATCCGCAAGCAATGCGGAAAGCTTTTTGCTCCTGTAAACAAAGTATGCCGGCTGTATCATCGTCCTTATATCGGGAACAACATTGCCGAGCAATGCCTCAAGATAATCACGGGTATGAAGTATTCCGACTATGTTATCAATGTTATCCTTATACACAGGTATTCTTGTATAACGCTCAGCAAGAATAATCTCCTTGATTTTTTCCTCGCCCTCGTCTATATCTATCGCTGTCATATCTACCCTCGGTGTAAGAACATCGTAGGCAGTTTTCTCGTCAAAATCGAGTGCCGACTGTACAAGCTCACTTTCCTGTTCCTCAAGGACTCCCTCTTCCTCAATACTTTCAACAATGTATTTCAGTTCGTCCTCTGTAACACTCGGTTCCTTTTCAGAATCTCTGTTTTTTCCTGCAACCTTGGCAAAAGCATTTTTAATCTTTAAAAGAATAAAGCTGAATGGTGTAAGGACTGCAATCAGAAATAACAATATTGAAGCTGTTGATATACAGATTTTTTCATTATTTTCTATGGCGAAATTCTTAGGAAGCACCTCACCGCATATCAGCACAACAATAGTTATCACAACTGTACTTACAATCGTACCCACAGCGTCCCCAAGAAAAGATACAAACATCAGCGTTGCCAAGGACGAGGACGCTATATTCACAATATTGTTTCCCACAAGTATAGTAGAAAGCGCCTTGTCATAGTTTTCCGTTATATACAATGCCTTGGCAGCCTTTTTGTTTCCATTTTCAGCCTTATTCTTCAATCGTATTTTGCTTATGGACGAATACGCTGTTTCGGTTGCCGAAAAGAATGCCGAACACATTATCAAAACCGCTATTACAGCTGTCATCAGCCATATATTCAAAAAAAATCACTCCTGTATTTTATTATCTTCATCATATCTGATTTGCCTTATACACGCTTCAAAGCTGCCATATATAAGCCGTGAAGGTACTGAAATCATAAGATTCAATGGAAAGCCGAAATCCTCAACCCACATTCCCTGAGCATCTTTCTCCCCTATTTTCTCTCTTAATGTCCGATTATCGGAAAGATAACAATACAAATCTTTACCGAGAGCATACGCATAACCTATTTCAAAGGCTGTTCCGCTGTCCGGTTCAAGCCCACGAAAGCAATTCATATTTGCAGCTATTATATCGCAGTCTTGTATCATACCAATATTGGCGGAAAAAATTTCCTCAGCATTACTGCATTCATTATCCAAAGGAAAAAGTCCTATAAATCCATATTTCATACAGATATCCCTAAGCTTTTTCCCTATTTCAGGTGCATCCTGTGAAAAAACATCAAAGCCTGCTATATAAATTTTTTTCATAGAAATATTTTCACCTCGAAGTATAAGACAAATAGCACATACAAATTATAATGCTTTGTATGCGCATTGTCAAGACGAAAACAAACGTACAGCAAAAATGTGCAGATGCAGACTAATGCCTCTCTGCACATCTGTTGTTTTAGAAACATAAATTACTTATAGTCCTGTCATTCCATTATGACGTCTTTACAAATTTACCCATTATCTTTTCTATTTCTTTTTGTGTTATATGGTTCTCGTTGAGCAGCTTATCTACAAGTGCATCTATTGCCGGTCGGTTTATTGTTATCATATTGATTGCAATTTTCATTTCTCTTTCAAGAATAGTGTTAATTTCTTCATATATCTCATTATTCAGAAACTCTTTAGAGTCCTCCATCACTGCCGGTCCCAATTTTTCAGACATTCCATATGAGCATATCATCCTTTTTGCCGTATTTGTCGCATTCTGAAAATCACCTGATGCGCCGGTAGAAATTCCCTCTGTATCTCCGTAATATACAATTTCGGCAGCTCTCCCTCCAAGTGAAACACGTATTTGATTTATGAGTTCACTTTTTGTATAAATGATTTTATCCTCTGTCGAGTCATGCTGCATATATCCGCCGTAATTTCCTCGTGATGTGATTGTGACATAGGCAGGATGTTCCCCACAGAGCCAATTTATCAGGGTATGCCCCGACTCATGTATAGCTATTCTCCTGACCGTATCCTCATTGTTTTTCTTTTCCTCACCATCCTTGAACAGTTCAAAGGCTTCATCAAATATTTCATTTGTAACCTTCATTTTTCCCTCTCTGACTGCTATTCTGAGGGATAAATCCAATACGGATTCGAGTTGGGCAAGGCTCATTCCAAACGACCTGTCCGAAATATTCTCTATAAAATCCGCACTTATATTGAAAGCATGATTCAATGAGATTTTCTGTGCAATATATTTCTCCCTATCGTTTTTATTAGGAAGATCTATATATATTCTTCTGTCAAATCTTCTCGTCAGTGCAGGGTCAAGCTTCCTTTCCTCATTTCTCCCGCCAACCATATAATTAGTTGCCGCAAGTACAAAAACGGGCTTTGACAGATCTCTGTTAAATCCATCCATTTCTGTAAGAAGTGCCGTGAGTACCTCGGCCCTATTCTGAGAATTTTCCGAGCCTGTACGTTCAGCACCAATGCTGTCTATTTCATCTATAAAAACGATTGCAGGTGCATATTTTCTTGCTGAACGAAACAGTGTGTGTATCTTTGACGGTCCCGCACCAATATATTTTTGTAGAAATCTGTTTCCCTCTGTGGCTATAAAGGTAACATCGGACTCACCAGCCATTGCCCTTGCAAGCATGGTCTTTCCGGTTCCGGGTGGACCATACAGCAAGACCCCTCTCGGTGCACTAAGCCCTGTCCCCACGAATTTCTTCGGATTTTTCAGATAATTTACAAAGAAAGCCAGTTCTTCCTTTGCATCATTTGCACCGATAACATCATCAAATTTAATTTTCGGTTTTGAAGTATCTGCGAGAATATTATCCCTGTCACCCGCATCGACTGCCGTAACAAGAGAAAAGTCGAACAGCTTTATTGCAGCCTTAGTGTCATTAATCAAAAGCTGTGCCGTCTTAAAGTTCAAAACCTTATTGGCTCTTGTAAGCTTTTTTATTTCTTTTTCTCTGTATATACCCTCACACAAATTGTATAGAGTCGCGGAAAGCGTATTATTTTCGGCATGACCGTCTATTACTCCCCTTACTCCCATTTTGATATATGATAATTCTTCCTCACTGCTACAATACATATGGTTACACTGTATTACGTAAAGCGGAGTATCTGTATGATTTTCGAGCGCAAATTGTATGAATTTTCTCGTGAATGATTCCATATCCTCAATATTAAGAAAATCATTTGCAGGCTTTCCCGAATATTT
>CANRAN010000043.1 GCA_947628595.1 uncultured Clostridia bacterium
CACTTTTATCCCTCCGTCGGCAGTCATTAGTTATAATATATCATGCATCTGTATATTTTTCAATACCCGAAAAATAAGGGGTTATCAGCTAAGCCCGGACAGCTTATCTGATAACCTCATGCAAATTTAAAATACAATTCAGAAAAAGGAGCAGTACATATAATTCAACTGTCCCATTACTTAAGTACTATTGCACTGTATGGCGGAAGTGTTATTTCCTGTCCGCTCACACTGAATTCAGTAATTTCTGCTTCTTGCACGGACTCTTCCTCAGAGCTTCCTCCGCCAAGGAGTGCATCTATATCGGCAGCTCCTACGTCGGAATCATCCCCCTCGGTTGCTGCAATAACATAACCCCGAACCTCATTTACCTTAAAAGTATCATCAGGAATTGTTACGGTTTCACCATTACCACCAACATTGAAAAGTACAAGAACCTTAGAACCATCATTGTCACAAACATAGCCTGCAACCGCCGCAGTGTCAGTATTAACGGCTGTCAGATTGCCTCTTGCAATTTCCGGATTCTGATTTTTCAGGGCAATAACACGCTTGTAAAAGCTCAGAAGCGATTCATCATCCTTAAGCTGCTCATCCACTGCCTCATCAGGAACAGACTTATTACTTGCCCCCGGAATTTGTGCGACATATCCCTTTGTGTCTGTTGCCGACCAATACATACCAGTACGCTTATCCGGATCATTTTCCGAACCGCCCGTCATTCCTATTTCCTCCCCGTAGTAGATAAATGCATTGCCCGGCGAAAGAATATACATTGCAGCCGCCATCTTCTGATTTGTTTTCTTCATAATAAAGCTTGCACTCCTGGTTGTATCATGATTTGATATGAAAGGAGCGTTTATGGCATTCTCATTATTCTTTTTTATCATATCCTGATAGGATATTAGAGAATTAACATAGCTCTCCGCATCCTGAGAACGGACTGCACTGTTGACCCTTCCGCTCGGTCCCTGTGCGGCAAAATCGAAGAAGCTGTCAACACCGGACTTATAGAAATTGGAAATAACACCGGCTCCGTCCCAGCATTCACCTACCATATATACATCGTCCTTGACAGTCTTTGCATAGTCGTAGAGCCACTTAAGATCTGCTATGGAATCGTCATTTCCGGTGTTTTCATACCACAATACAGCATCCAATCTGAAACCGTCCACGCCCATATCAATCCAGTATTTCACAATACCCTTAATTTCATCCCTGACTTTTTCATTCGTGAGGTTGAGGTCAGGCATATCGGCATCGAACTCACATTCATAATACCAGTTACCAACTCCCGTTTCCTTCCATCCGGCCTCATTATTATTTTCCTTAAAATGATAATATTGAGCATAGCCGTCAGTTTTACCTTCTGCAAGCTCCTTTAGGGCATTCTTATACCATTCATGCTGCCTTGACGAATGATTGAGTACAAGATCAATAATGACATTAATATTACGTTTGTGCGATTCATCAACTAATTTTTTGAAGTCATCAAGCGTACCATAAGCCGGATCAATATTTTTATAATCGGAAACATTATACTTATGGTACGATGGCGACGGCATGATAGGCATAAGCCATATACCATCTACCCCCAGATCGTCCGTTGTTGTGGTATCACCGTCATTAAGATAATCAAGCTTAGACACTATACCGTTCAAATCGCCTATTCCGTCACCGTCCGAATCATAATAGGCATAAGGAAAAATCTCATAATACGTTCTGTATTTGTCCTTTGATGCTTCATATGATACTGTTTTGAAACCGCCATCCTCCGGTAAAAGAGTCGTTCCTGTGCTTGTGGATGATGCCCCCGAGCCGGAGTCGGTACTTAACTGTGTACCATTATTATCGCCTGAGCAGCCGCCGAGCAGAAAAGCGGACATCACACTTCCTGCAAGTAAAAACGAAATTAATTTATTTTTAACCATAAATTCAACCCCTTTATATAAGTTAAGCAGGGAGGCAAAAGCATCCCTGCTTAAATGATCGGATAAATCAGCCCTTAACGGCACCGCCGGTAACACCGGCAACATAGAACCTCTGCATGATTATAAACAAAATCGTAATAGGAATAGCGATAAGCACAGCACCCGCACAGAATACGGTAAAGTACCTTCCGATATGTTCATTATCAAGCATATTATACAGACCTACGGCAACAGTCCAGTTTTCTTTATTAGCCTTCATAAAGTAACTGACAAATATGTAGTCAGCCCACGGGGAAAGGAATGTCGTAAGTGCCGTATATACGATTATCGGCTTTGAAAGCGGAAGTATAATAACCCAGAAAATCTGATTTCTTGTAGCTCCGTCAATTTTCGCAGCCTCATCAAGAGAACGCGGTATCGTGTCGAAAAATCCCTTTGATACCTGATATCCGAGACCGGCACCGGCCGAATATACAATAACAAGACCTACAAGAGATTGCTTAAGTCCGAAGATTTCCATAATACTGTATGTTGCAGCCATGGACATAAATCCGGGGAACATACCGAGTATAAGACCACAGTTGAGGAGTGCTTTACGACTCTTGAAACGAAGTCTTGAAAAAGCGTAGCTTATCATAAGGATAATAAGTGTTGATACCACCGCTGAGCAAACAGCAACTATAAACGTATTCAAAATCCACGTTCCATAGGGGAAAGGCATATCCTCCTGAGATATCGGATTTCCCGCTGCGTCATAATCATTGAATAGCCTGATGTAGTTATCAAAGGTCCAATTACTCGGGAAGATCGCATTATATGCACCGTCTGCACTGAATGACCTCAGAATAAGCCACACTATCGGGAACAGCCACACAATTACCATAACAGTAAGGATGATATATATGGCTATATTTGCAGCCTGTCTTTTTGCGGCATAGCCGGTTTTCATAGTATTTTGTGTATTTGTCATGAGAATTCCTCCTCATTCTTTGATGCCTTGGACATATTAAAGGTAATTAGAGAACCCGCTGCACAAATCACGAACACAAGTATGCCGATAACTGCTGCCAGGTTGAAGTCTGAGTTATTTATGGTCAATTTATACAGCCATGTAACAAGCAAATCGGTTCGTCCTGATCTGTCGTAACCATCCGCAACAGGACCGCCGGCTGTAAGGAAGTATATAACATTAAAGTTATTGATATTTCCAACGAAACTCGTAATGAGGTAAGGGGTTGTTACAAAGAAAATATAGGGGAAAGTTATCTTTGTAAACTGCTGGAAAGCGTTCGCACCATCAATACGCGCACTCTCATAGAGATCCTCGGGAATATTCATAAGAAGACCCGAAGATATAAGCATCGTATAAGGAATACCAACCCACATATTTACCAGTATAACCGTAACGTACGGCCAAAGACCTGTCGTATCTGTGAGGAACGGAATATTCGTTCCAAGCATATTATTAATTGCTCCCTTGTCATCAAGAAGTATTCTCATGACAAGCAGTGTTACAAACTGAGGAACGGCAGCCGTGATAACAAACATGGTCCTCCAGAAGCCCTTGAATTTTATTCCCTTCTTATTAATCATAAGCGCAAGGACTATACCGAGAATATAGTTTGAGAAAGTTGCAAAAACTGCCCAAATAATCGTCCAGAGGAGTATCCTTCCAAATGTCTGAGAAGTCAGGGGATTGGAATAGAATACAGTTGCAAAGTTGTCAAAGCCTACCCACCAATAAAGTTTTCCCGGCGGCTGGTGGTTCTTGTCATAATTGGTAAATGCTATAAAAATCGTATAAACGATAGGAAGAACCGTGAAAATAAGGAGGAGAACGGTCGGAATACTCAAAAGTGTAACATGAAAACGCTCATCAAGAAAGGTCTTCAGCTCAGCTACCAAACCAACCGGTTTTTTACCACTCTCAACAATCTTCTGAGAGGCATAAGCACTCTTGGTATTCGCTACATAGATTGCAATAAACGCAATAGTTACAATTAAAGTTAAAACTGAAAAAAGAAGTATTTTATTGGAATCGTCAAGTGTATCACTGTTCAACAATTCGGGAACACCGAACTCATTATCCTGATAAACAGGAGATTCGTTGCCTATAACTCCATTGTATGCAGCATATGCCACCGTTCCCGTATTAGGATCCGTTACAGGGATATTAACGTTATTACAAAAAATTTCCGAAACATAATTCATACCGAAGCCAAACAAAAACGCAAAATACGCAACTTCGGCTGCAAGGAAAATCAAACCTTTTCCTATCTGCTTATGTAAGATATTTCCGGCACCCATTATAATATAAGAAAGCTTCGTTCCACCGTCACCGTTTGCAAATCTTGAGCCATAGCCCTTAAATCCGTTGACGATCATACCAAAGAAGGATGCAAAAAAATGTCCGATAATAGTAAAAAGCTTACTTATAGCCCCGGGTATCCCGAGAAAAAAGGATTTCAGCTTATAAACAAACCGTTGACCGGTTGACAACTGGACATAGTCAAGAAAATCCATTCACACACAACTCCTTTGCCTGATTTAGTATAATGTGCTTTCTCACCATCATAGAAATATACACTAATTGAAAAAGCACACATTCAACCACAATCTCATCTGCTTAGCTGTGATAACTATGAGCAGCCCGGCTATTGCACAAGCTGCTCATGCCCTAAACCTAAACTAAGCAAACAAAACCTAATAACCTATGACTTCTTTGCACTATCGATCTGAGTTACAATGTTCTTGAGTATCTCATTTAATTTATCATCGCTGAGATTTCCCTTGTTACTTATAGCCTCAGTACCGACTGTTTGGGGATTAACTGCCCAATAAGTACCACCAACGGAAGTGCCCTGCTGATGTGCATAGGGAGCCTGTTCCTGAATGGCCTTGCGCGCGGGATCCGCATTTACTGTTTCATCCTCAAGAGCCTTGTTATTTGTAGGTATAAGACCTCTCTCATTATAGCGGCTCAACTGTGATGATTCTTTGGTAAGATAATATGCAAGTATATGCGAGGTAGTGGGATATTGTGAATGCGTGTTTACACCTACAACCTTATAACCGCCGAATGAATGGAGTTGTTCCTGCTTGCCATCCATAAGAACTGTCGGGAGTTTAGCTGCTCCGACATTCTCCTCACCGATAGCTGCCTTAATTACAGGTCCCTCCCACGTGCCTATAACAGCCGCCGCAAGAGTACCGTCCTCAAAGCCCTGCTGAACATATGCGTTATCTCCGAGTGTTCCTGGGGTTCCGCTGAAGCCTTTTCCTTCACTCTCAGAAATGTGACATATTGCCTTGGCAGCCTTAAGTCCTTCGGGAGTATTGAATGTAGCAACCTGAGTGTCAGTTGTTACATCATAGGTAATATCACAGCCTGCGGTGAAGAAGAAACCGGTCATATACCAAGGACCTGTAACATTCAGGTAAACAGACTTACCGTTTTCACTTGCTTTCTTGATCATCTCATCAAGATTTCCTACCTCATCGTCGCCAAACACTCTTTTATCATAGTACATGAAGTAACCGTTATCTGATGTTTTCGGGTAAGCATAAGTCGTACCGTTTACAGTGCACGCACTGACAGAATCCTCAGTATTGTTAGCAACAACATTACCCTTGAAGATGTCACCCACCTTAGCAATCGCACCGGCTGTAACAAGCGTTGAAATCTGGTCGTCAGCCATATTAAATACGTCCGCACCATCCCCCGGAGATTCGATGATCTTTCCGCCTGCCTTATCTTCACCATACGATGAGTTTACATCTACATCTAACGTGTACTGGTCGCTTGCATACTCTTTCTTGAAGTCCTCAACAAGCTTTTTCTCAAAGCTTCTGTCATCCGAGGAGCACCAAAGGGTAATCTTGATCTCATTATTGGTTTTAGCTGCCTCACTTGCAATCGCACTGATGAGTTTTTGCTTTACACTATCACTATCTACATCCACGACCGATACATCAGAAACCACATCTCCACCGGAGGTCGTTGCTGAATTATTTCCTGTTGGTGCCTGACTTGAATTCTGGGTTCCGCCATCACTGCCGCCAGCGCAACCTGCAAGTGCCGAAGTCGCCATCATAGCCGTAAGAGCAAGTGCAAGCACTCTCTTTGTTTTTCTAACCATTGTTATGATCCCTCTTTCTGATATAAAAATATTACATTTCCGCACCAAAGTGCCTTTACGGCCACGAGTGTCAACTCTCGAAACCTCCCTTCAAGGAATCGGACACCCGTAAACCACTGTATTAATGATACCATAGCGAAAGCCCAATTTCAATGCTTAATTGTCATTTTTATCTATATATACAAATATATTAATATTTTTTTGTTGATTATAACAATGATTTATTTGTAATTAGTCAATATGACGTTTTTACCGTATATTTTTTATTGATTATTTCTATAAAGGTCTTGTACAAAATCACAACACAAAAATCCTCAGAAATAATAATATCTTCAACTTAAGATTTATTTTTATATAAACAGCACAGTTTTTCACTATAATAATACTACCGCCAAAAATAATTTGTCAAAATACACAAAAAAATACCCTCTGTACCAATGTACAATAATTAACAACCTCTTTTGTGCAAAATCCTTAAAATCTCCGTTTTCCGGATATTCCGGAATTTTAATTCCCGATAAAAACAAATCCTATAAAAATAATTTTGCAATACCAATAGCCGCAAGCATAGCCGCCGATAACAAACTAAACCAAAGCTGTTTTATATTGTGGAAATTTCTAAGATATTTCCCTAACAATTCACCGATACACAACAATACAAGCTGAAACAAGCCGCACAATACCGGCACTGCAAGCACAGCACCGCCAATTCCCGCACCTATACCAGCGGAAAAGGAGTCCGCCGACAATGCTGCACCTATATACAATGCCTCTCTTATATCCACAGATGATGACCTGTCCATATCGCATGAAACGGGACTTCTCAGTATTTTTGCGGCAGCCTCAAGGGGCGAATCATCACAGCTGCTTTCGATTCTCTTATTTTTCTCTTCCCTGACTGCTCCGACGGCAACATATATTCCAAGGATAATCAGCAGCACAGAACCGATAACCTTTCCTATATATTCCGGCAGGACACTTCCGATAATTCCTCCAATAAAAGTTGCCGCTGCTGTCACTGCAACCGACACAATACATATAACAAGCTTAGATACGGGGGGATTTTTTATCCCCCTCAAGGCACAACTTGCACCGATAGCAAATGCATCTATACTGAGTGCAGCAGCGAGCACGAGCATTTCATATAAATTCAAAGCGAACAGCCCCAAGCTAAATGTAAATACAGTAAGACAATACCTACTGCTTACATACTATGCTCTACGGAGAACTCTTGCGAATTATCAGTATAGGACAATTAAGACAAAATACGACAAAAGCATATTTTATTTTTATAACTTCCATGGTATAATGTTCGTAATAATTTAATAGGAGGAAGTTCTATGGATATTAACAACGTAAAAAATAAGACAAAGGAGGTAACAAGAGAGTTTATGCTGCTGAACATAGGAATCGTCCTTCTCGGAATTTTCCTTGTAATATTCCCGACAGACTCAGCCCTGATAATATGTTGTATTATCGGTGTCATATTAAGCCTTTGGGGGCTTTTCAAAATTATTGAATATTTTAGAATAAAGAAGGAATTTTTCGGCTCTTTTTCTCTTGTGCAAGGCTGTGTTCTCCTCTGCTTCGGAATATACATAATCATTAGACCGGAATTTCTTGCTAAAATGGTTGCCATAGTCCTGAATATGATACTTTTTATCGGGGCAATTCTCAAGCTTCAATATGCTCTTGAATTTGCAAGGTTCAAATCAAGGGGCTGGGGAATACAGGCAATCGGTGCTGTACTGGTGATAGCAGCGTGCATAATCGCATTTCTCAACCCATTCGGAGCTGCTGATTTTCTTATGATTTTCATTGGCATATCGCTTATATTTGACGGTGTATGGGATCTTATAACGATGATTTATGTTTCAAAATTCGTCAAGAATATTGAGAAAGCCGTTAAAAGCACGCTCAAAGATGAAGAAATGGTTGATGCGGAATACACAGACGAAGGGCAGGAATAGGTGCAAATATTCTATAACCGACCACCGCAACCGCATACCCCAATTTTATTTCCGAAGTTGTCTGCCGTACAAGGTCTTGAAGTGTGTGAATATCTTCTTACCGATTTTCAACTTAGTCTCTTTTCCTTAGCTGTACTATAAAGTTACAGCCAAAACATCACGCATTTATATAACACAAAACAGGACAGCAAATCGCAAGGCTTTGGTGCGTGAATTGCTGTCCTGAGTTTTATTATTTATTTTTATCCGGAAACGACTTTATCTTTATACCGTATTCACTCGGAAGCCACTGACTGCATATAGGCTGATTTCTTCTTGTCAGTTCCTCATACAAAACATATAATGTCTGAACACCGTTTTCCAATATGTAGTAGTGCCTTATATAAGGCACCAGCAGAACCAGCAGCAATACAAACAGGATAAGCAAAGGAATACTTGCATAAAATACCAGAACCAGCAGAACCGCAACAGTAACTATTGCAAACAGAAAGGTTACAATAAGGTGTATAATTCTTTCATGCTGCCAGAATTCAATTTCTCTGAAAAGCTCCTGCTTAAAAAGCTCCATATCTTCAAT
This sequence comes from uncultured Clostridia bacterium, assembly GCA_947628595.1. Taxonomy (GTDB): domain Bacteria; phylum Bacillota; class Clostridia; order Oscillospirales; family Acutalibacteraceae; genus UBA1213. The sequence goes on from CANRAN010000043.1 coordinate 8,618, forward strand.
TTTTCTGCCGCTTTCTATTAGCTCATACAAACTGTCTATATATGCCCTGAGCTTATTACCCATAACCTTTTCACCTCAAATACCCCGTATAGGTCTTTCCATAATGTATTCTTTACAGACAAAACCTCCGCCGATATCAGTATCTACTGACCTGACTTTGCGGAATCCCAAATGTTCATATACATTTATGGCAAAGCTGTTATCCCTTTCGACCTTAAGACGGATTTTATTGATATGCAGAAGTCCCAACTCAGGGTTTGAAAAAATGGTGTCAAGGTATTTTATCGACCTTCTTGCAAGCCCCTGACGACGATATTCAGCCTTTATATAAAGTCTTGCAAGATATACATATTCATCTGTCCTCAGCATACACATATACCCCGCAAGCTTATCATCCGCAAGGAGCATATAGTATATATACCCTTCCTGAAGCTGCTTTCTCAGTGCCTCACGTGACTGATATTTTTTCAGCATATAGCTTATCTGTTCGGGAGAGAAAATATCTTTATAGTAATTATGCCACACATTATTCGCCGCCTGTTCTACTTCAATAATCTGTTTTTCCGTTGCCACAGGCATAACATCAAATCTCATATTCCACCACTTACTTCTGTTCTGAGTTCAAAAGTATTCTCCATTAATTATTATTTTTTTCTATCTTTTTTCTCTCTTTTTTCTCTCAACCTTTGTGTCAATATGGATATCCTCAGATACACTCAGATTGAGCGGTGCTTTTTTATTATAG
>CANRAN010000044.1 GCA_947628595.1 uncultured Clostridia bacterium
TCAGGAGTATAGAATTTTGCTATTCCGCTTGCAACAATTCTATCATTTCCGGAACCGTCATCAAGAGTAAGCTTAAGCAGCTTTTTTGCCCTTTTTATAGGCTCACAGGCTGTCACCTTTGCAACAGTAAGCCCGATTTTTGCAAAATCCTCAATTCCTATCATTGCAAGACCTTCGGTTTCTTCAGCTTTTTTGGCAGGCTTTTTTTCTGGGTTATTGGTTTTGATAAGTTTGTTAAGCTCCTCAATTTCCTTTTCAACATCAATTCTTGGAAAAATTATCTCCCCCTTGTGTACTGTTACATTTTTCGGGAGAACCCCGAATACTGCCGTATTATCATATGTGACAGCATTCCCTGATGCACCTATCTGATCCCATACCTTGGGCATGGTTGAGGGCATGAATGCCGATAGGAGTGTAGAAACAATTCTGATTGAATCGAGTAGATTATAAAGTACGGTTGCAAGACGTGCTTTATTTGCCTCGTCCTTTGCAAGGACCCAAGGAGCGGTTTCATCAATATATTTATTTGCACGGGATACAACCTTGAATATTTCCGCAAGCGCATTATTAAGCTGAGTTTTGTCTATATACTCGTCCACGATATCGGAAAGACCGGTTACGGCGGATATAAGCTCATCATCAAATTCTCCGGTTTCTCTTTCCTCGGGGAGAGTTCCGCCGAAATATTTCTCGACCATGGCAACGGTTCTTGAAACGAGGTTGCCAAGACCGTTTGCAAGGTCGGTATTTATACGATTAATCATAATTTCATTTGAAAAGGAGCTGTCTGAGCCGAGAGCCATTTCCCGCATTATATGATAACGTATAGCATCAGCACCGTAACGCTCACCGAGAACGAACGGGTCAACGATATTTCCGAGTGATTTACTCATCTTCTGACCGTTAAAGGTTATCCAGCCGTGTACAGCAAGGTGTTTTGGCAGCGGCAGATCAAGAGCCATAAGCATAGCCGGCCATATTATAGCATGGAAACGCATGATATCCTTTGCCACCATATGAACATCAGCAGGCCAGAATTTATCATAATCATTATATTTTTCATTATTATAGCCGAGTGCGGTTATATAGTTTGAAAGTGCATCTATCCATACATATACAACGTGCTTTTTATCGAAGGTGACAGGAATGCCCCATTTGAAACTTGTTCTTGAAACGCACAGATCTTCAAGCCCGGGACGTATAAAGTTATTGACAAGCTCAACTGCTCTCGTTTTCGGTTGTAGATAATCTGTTTCCACAAGAAGCTTTTCTATTCTTTCGGCAAAGGGTGACATTTTGAAAAAATAAGCTTCCTCCCTTGCCTCAACGACTTCTCTTCCGCAGTCGGGACATTTTCCGTCAACGAGCTGTGAATCTGTCCAGAAGCTTTCGCATGGTGTACAGTATTTTCCCTTATATTCGCCCTTGTATATATATCCTCTGTCATATAATTCCTTGAATATCTTCTGAACCGCTTCAACATGGTAGTCATCTGTTGTGCGGATATATCTGTCATATTTAATATTCATAAAGCTCCATAGTCTTTTGAATATTTCCACGATCCCATCAACGTATTCCTTCGGTGTAACGCCCTTTTCCGCCGCTTTTTGTTCTATTTTCTGACCGTGCTCATCTGTACCCGTAAGGAACATTACATCATAACCCTGCATTCTGCGGTAACGTGCTATTGAATCACAAGCTGTTGTTGTGTAGCAATGACCTATATGTGGGTTGCCGGACGGATAGTAAATTGGTGTGGTAATATAATACTTTTCACCGATATGTTTATGCATATTAATCCTCCTCTTTCTACTCCGAATAATATTATATTATACTATTTATAATAATTCAATGGTTTTGAAGCTTATTTATCAAGCTTTGCGTTTGTTTTTTCCATAAAGCGTTGGGATTTTACAGTAAATCTTTCATGCTTTCCTGTTGCGATTACTCCGGCATTATCTCTTGCCGTAAGCTCAAAGGTGTATTTCCTGTCTGCAATATCTGTGAGCCTTGCTTCTGCAATTATTTCGGCTCCGAGCGATGATGCACTTATATGATTAATACTTATCATTGTTCCGACAGTAGTTATTCCCTCGGGCAGATATGGCTGAACAAGCTCACAGGCGGCCTTTTCCATGAGTGCGGCAACAACAGGTGTCGCAAGAACCTCAAGAGTTCCGCTTCCCACATTAACGGCAAGCATGGCTTCATCTACATTTGCACTGATTTCCTTTACAATTCCGGTAGTTATATCATTCATTTTACAAATTCTCCCTTTCTGTATTGATAAAATTTGTTTTTGCTGTTATAATATTTTACAAGAGGTACTATAAGTATAGCACATAAATATCAAAAATAAAACATATCTCTGATTTTTTCATTCGGCTGCTGTATATGAATAAGGGGGGGAGAACTTGGCTGAATCCAAAACCAAGACGAAAAAAAAACAAAGGATATACCTTCTTGATGAGCTGAGAGGCTTTGCAATTTTTTGTATGGTATTTTATCATGCATTCTATACAATAGGAATATTTTTTAACTGGGACTGGGGCAGAGTTCTACTGAATTTTTTTGCACCTGCAGAACCGTTCTTTGCAGGCTTGTTTATTTTTATATCGGGAATATGCTCAAACCTCAGCCATTCAAATACCGAGAGAGGGGCAAGGCTTTTTTTTATAGCATATATTCTGACGGTTGTTACATACTTTGTCGTGGGCAGTGATTCCGCAATAAGATTCGGTATCCTGCATATGCTGTCTGTTTGTATGATGCTATACGGAATACTATCAAATATATGCAAGCTTATACCCATATGGGTTGGATTTGCTGTAAATGTAATACTGTTTGTACTTACTTTTGGGGTAACGTCCGGCTATGTAGGAATACCTTTCGTATGGACATTGAATTTGCCTGTCGAGTGGTATCAGACAGATTTTCTGTATCCGCTTGGATTTATAGGAACAGGCTTTATCTCAAGCGACTATTTTGCTTTATTCCCGTGGATGTTCCTGTTTTTTGCGGGAGGATATTTCGGAAGACTTGCAGTACAAAAGAAATTTCCGAAAATGGCATATAAAAATTATATTCCGTTTTTTACATTTCTTGGTAAATATTCATTGATTATATATCTTGCACATCAGCCGATTATATTCGGTATATGTGAGGGTATAAGGCATATTATTAAATAAAAATTTATATGGAAATTCTTATTTATCGTTTCTGCTGCGTTATCTGTTTTTTATCAAGGCATTGAGCGTAACGGAAGTGATGATTACAGATAAAAAAATAATAAGATATGGAGGTTTTTAATTATGAAAAAAGAATTATCGGATAAGAAAGAGGAAACAAAAAATGCAGAGGTCAATGAGAAAAAGGGAGATACTGCCGAAAATAAGGCAGATAAATCCAATGTACTCCAAACTGACCCTGCATATAAATCGGGAAAAAGGCTTTATGATATTGGTCTGGGTATAATGAGTGTAATATTGGTGCTGAATTTGTTTTTGACTTTTATGGATTTTGAAATTTATATAGGAGGAGTGATATGCTCAAGGTTCGTTATATTTATTTATCTCATCCCCTGTATTTTAATGATAATAGGTCTTTTAAAGTCGAATAAGGCGGCTAAAAAATTGGAAACCAAGGGAAAAGGGGATAAAACCTGTTTTATAATTATATCTGCGCTTGCTGTTTTTATAGTTTTCGGCGGTACATTCGAGGCATTTTTCCCGTCCTATCATGTGTATGATATTGAAAATGCGAAAGCATCAGATGGGAGAGAGTTTTTGGCCGTCAAGAGTGAAACAGTCAATATGTTTGGAGAAAGGCACGAGAAAATGCCGGGATTTTATGATATTGATATATACAATGTAAATGGAATTTTTGCAAAAAAGGTTATAAGCTGTCCGGTTCATGATGGAGAATATGAAATTGAAAAAATGGATGATGGAAGATATAGGCTCGTTGTGTCCTATCTCGGAAGAGAGGAAGGCTATCCGTTTGAGGGATAACAGTTGGAATATGAAGAAATATGATATAGCATTATTTGACCTTGACGGGACGTTGAGCGAATCCGAAGAGGGTATTCTGGACAGTGTGCGTACGATTTTCAAGGAAACAAAAAGACCATTGCCGGCTGAAAGGGTTATTAGAAGCTTTATAGGACCTCCTATGTATGACAGTCTTATACGGTGCGGCTTTGAGCAGGAGGATGCACGTAAGGCAATGGAGATATATAAGAGGAGTTATATAGAAAGCGGTATTTATAAAAATAAATTGTATGAGGGAATTGATGATGTTCTCAGAAAGCTTAAATCCGAGGGAGTGAGGCTTGGTGTGGCATCCTCGAAATATCAGAAGTTTACGGACAGAGTTATAAATATGCTTGGGATTGAGGAATTTTTTGACATGGTCGGCGGTTCAACCTTGAAATCTGATAAGCCCATAGACGGTTGTAAGCCGAGGTGGAGTAAGCTTGATGTTATAAATTATGTCATTGATGACCTGCGAACGGGCAAGGATGACAGAATAGTTATGATAGGGGATACCGGTTTTGACGCCGAGGGTGCCGCAAGGGCAGGAGTCGATTTTATCGGCTGTATTTACGGTTACGGGACTAAAGAGGATATGGAGGAGAATTATTCAATAGGAACTCCGATTTTTGCGGAAAATCCGATGGATATTATTCCTATAATTATAGGCTGATAATATATCCGTATGTCAGGTGCTTGTTATTTGTATGCCCTGATAGTAGTGTTTCAGAATTTCCTTATATCCCGAACCTTGCTCAGCCATTCCTTGGGCACCCCATTGGCTTAGACCCACTCCGTGGCCGTACCCTCGAACGGTGAAGGTGAATTTTTTGTCAGAGTATTCAATCTCGAATGCGGCACTTCTTAGGTCGAAGGCTTGACGTATATCCGAACCCGTGAATTTCTTTCCTCCTATTGTAATTTCCGTGACCGAGCCTGATGACGTGCGTTTAATCTCACTAATGTAGTTTTCGGGCTTGCCTGTAAGCTTTATGTCCTTGCAGAGCGAGGACATTTTTTCTTTAAATTCACTATCGGAAAAGCTGCATTTTGTAAGATAATCCGGTGCATTTATATCTGTCGGACTCGGAACGGCAATCAGGTGCTTATCCTCAGAACCGAATATGTCTTTTGCGTTTTCTGTCGTTCCGCTTGAAATCGCATGGTAGCAGGCGTCAATCAGTTCCCCGCTTTCGTCTGTTAAAACCTCACCGAAAACGGAATTGACGGCGGAATTTATTTTTTCTATACTGTCATTATAAAGGTTGCCCCATTTTTTACGTAGCTGCTCGTCACTAAGATAAAATTGACCGTTTGACAGGTCGGCGGAAAAATCCGCTCCCTTGAGCTTAGCGTCGGGATTTTCCTTTTGTATATTTCTTAACCTGCTAAAATGTGTATATAGTGCAACGGCCTGTGCTTTCAGTGCTTCAGCTTCAAAGGATGGCGGCATTTCGTATGCAAGCGCACCATAGCAAAATTCCCTGTCCTTAACAGATATAACCTTTCCGCTCGATGTATCAAGTATTTTGAATATATTTTCCTCATTATTATTATTACTATCTGCGGAATTTTCCTCTGAAACTTCGTTATTATTACTGTTTGGATTTGTTTTTTCATTTTTCTCGGTAACGGACAATGCTGCGGCAGCCTCGTTATCAGATGGTGCTATTCCGTTTTTGGCGGAAATAAGCGGTAAAACAGCCATGATAAAAAAGCATAACAGTGCGGAAATTATTTTTTTTCTCATATTATACCTCACATTTTTTAAAATAAGTATTCGCCTTCCTTGACATAGCACTAAAAAAAAGTTAAAATATATATATCGGGCGATGGTGCCTTTCGGATTCGTTGAGAGGCAAGCTGTTGCCGTTACGATTTTAAGGGGTACTAAATATGTAACCGCTGATATATGATTATATGCCAGTGTGCAGTTTTATATTCGCCTTTGGGAACACTATGAAACAGATAAAGAGATAAAGGATGGGCGGAATTATGGATAACAGGGATTTTTATAGCAGTGAGCTTTCTGAACTTTGCGACGAGTATCGACGACACAACGGATTCAATAATGAGGATTATCTCACATACGGTGTAAAAAGGGGTCTGAGAAATCCTGACGGTACCGGTGTTATGGCAGGACTTACAAATATATGTAATGTTCATGGTTTCCTTATTGCCGACGGTGAAAGAATACCTGATGAGGGTAAGCTTACATACAGAGGCTATGATGTAAACGATATAGTTAATGCCTGCATCAGAGAGGATCGTTTTGGCTTTGAGGAAACCGCATGGCTTCTGCTCTTTGGTAATTTACCGGATGCAGATCATCTGAGCAAATTCAAGGATATACTCGGACATTATCGTGAACTGCCTCATAATTTTGCTGAGGATATGATTTTGAAATTTCCCTCCGCTGATATAATGAATAAGCTTGCACATTCGGTACTTGGTTTATATACAACAGATCCCAATCCGGATGATACTTCTCTCGAAAATACTATGCGTCAGTCAATTCAGCTTATAGCGTGTTTGCCGACAATTATGACATATGCGTATCAGGTTAAGAGAAGAGCTTTTGACAAGAAGAGTATGTTTTTTCATCCGGTGGATCTTAAGCTTTCAACGAGTGAGTCGATTTTGCGTGCGCTCAGATTTGATATGAAATTTACTGACTCGGAGGCTAAGCTGCTTGATTTATGTATGATACTTCATGCGGAACACGGAGGCGGTAATAATTCTACGTTTACAACGAGAGTTCTTTCGTCATCCGGAACAGATACATATTCTGCGATTTCAGCAGCTATCGGTTCTCTCAAGGGACCACGTCACGGCGGTGCAAACCTCAGGGTACGTACGATGATGAATGAACTCATGGAAGATGTAAAGGATTGGAAAGATGAGGAACAGGTATATAATTTCCTTGCCTCAATAATAAGAAAGGAAAAGGGCGACGGTTCGGGACTTATATACGGTTTCGGACACGCCATATATACACTTTCCGATTCACGTGCAGTAATTCTGAGAAGAACGGCGGAGAAAATAGCAGACGAGAAAAATATGACAGATGAGTTTGAGCTTTATAAGACTGTTGAAAGACTGACACCGAAGGTTATGAAGGAGGTTAAGGGAAGCTCAAAGGTTATATGTGCAAATGTGGATTTTTACTCAGGCTTTGTGTATGATATGCTTGGAATACCGAGCGAAATGTTTACACCGTTGTTTGCCGTTTCAAGAATTGCGGGCTGGTGTGCGCACAGAATCGAGGAGGTTACATACGGAGGAAGGATAATCCGTCCGGCATATCGTTCGATGGTTCACAATAAGGAATATATTTCCTTGGCGGAAAGAACACAGGATTAGTCGTATATTGCTGCTAAGGCAGATAATCCGGATCTCGGATCATTATTCCAATGTACCACGAATTTTATACCCTGTTGCTTAACCTTTCTTAAAATATAAGCAGATATATAGGCTATACAGAAAAGATTAATGTGTACAGCCTGCGTTGAAAATTCGTTAGATCCTTAATAAAAGGAGTATTTATGTATGAAGATAAGTAAATTATGGATACCTGCAATTATTATCGGAATTATTGGCGGGGGAGCAAAGCTTTGCGACACATTGTTTAATTATACGGGTAAGGGATTTTTCATGGATTCCTCTACTTGCAATATGATATTTGTTCTTGCGCTTATTGCTGTTCTTTTGGTAGGTATCCGGATGTTGTTTGCTGACAGAAAAATTGAAATTGATATAACCCCCGAAAAGAATGTTCCGGCTGCGTTTTTCGGCTTTATTGCTTCGGTAGCAATAGTAGGCAGCGGAGTTATATCCGTTTTGTCCATTGGATCCTCCGATAACCAGTTTGGCTCATTTATAAGCTTTGTTTTGTCAATGCTTGGTGGTGTGGTTATGTTGTATGAATCATGTATTTGCTTTACAGGTCAGAACGGAATGAAGAGAATACCGTATTTTACTCTTGCACTTCCGGCATGGGCTTGCAGCAGGCTTATAGGATTGTTTATAGAATATTCAAGGGTTTCGTTGAATGCAACTGAAATGTTTGATGTTATATCTGTCGCATTCCTTGCACTGTTTGCGTTTTATCAGTCAGAGTTCTTTGCAGAGTTAAATTCACGGAAATGTGTGGGTAAAACAATATTTTACGGTTGTATGTTTGTATTATCTGCATTAATAACGACAGCTGATATAATATTGAAAATGTTCGTGCCTGTTGGGGATTCCGGTAATGTTGATGTATTTGTTGTAACACCCACATTGTCGAGGATACTTACCTGCACAATGGATATTGCTTTGTGTGGTTTTGTAATTTTCTTTATTATAAGCATTACAAAAAAAATCAGTGCAATGAGAAACGATGAAGAAGGTGATGACTCTTCCATACTCACCGACGACGAATTTTTCGGACATCTTGCCACAGGTGAAAAGGATGATGAGCAAAAGGAGGATGAGGAGCTGGGTGAGCCTGTATCTTTCAGCGGAACAACCCTTACTCTTGAGGACACCTTGACTATGGACAGAAAAGAAATTGACAAGGCGGCAATAGCTGCTGCCGAGAAAGATATGGAGTCCGCTCCCGGGGAAGCTGTGGCATTGGAGGCGGAGAATATACAGGAGCAGTCCCATGAGGCGCAGATCTCCGGGGAAGAGGGAAATAGACCCGACAAGGAATTTGAACCCGTCTTTGAGGTGAACACCGATGTCGTATTAGAGCCTGATAATGATGATATTCCGGAGCAGACGGAGAGTGAAATAACCGTGACAGAAGAACCGCAAATTACCGAAGAGGCAGTGTCTGAGCAAAACATTGAGGAAGCAGAAAAAAATGCGGTCAATACGGAAATAAATGAGGACGATATTTCGGAGCAGAATGAGAAAATTGAATATTCCGTAGCCGATGATATTGACAGTAATGAGGAAACAAACGTATTTGCAGATGAAAATGGTGATGTTGACTATGATGAGGTATTCCGTTTGCTTGATGAAATGAGCGGAAATGATAATTTTACATAAAAAAATTCAGCAAAATCTCTGTAAACACTTGTAATTTTTTTAAAAATGCTTTAAAATATAATAAGTAAAAATATTAGGAGGTAATTTCCAATGTCAGTTAAAGTTGCTATTAATGGTTT
>CANRAN010000045.1 GCA_947628595.1 uncultured Clostridia bacterium
GGATCAATGTAGTTAAATGAGGTACTTTCAAATATGTTCTCTAATGAATCTAAACCATTCTTTTTTTTATATTCCACTTCCTCTACTGTAATCGGAATTAACCATAAAAATCGGATAGTTCTATTTTCAATCTTTAACCACTCTAAAGTAGTACCATCCAGATATGGCAGAGATATCAAACCATGATCACATCTTGATTTATAATACCAAGGACATCCAAAATTAATAGTATGACCCAATCCTAAATGATATCCGCTCGCATGATAATCTGCAACCGCAATAAGTAATTTTATTATAAAATCATTTTCAGTAGGTGCAAAGATAAATAATTCTAATCCTTGTGTTTTATCATGTTCTGACATTCCACAAGTTGCATATGTCCAGAAATTTCTTTTTTGATTTGGATTGAATTTTAATATTCGAAATTCTGATAACAAATTACATATTGGTTCAGAGGGAAATGTGTATTCCAAAAAATCTCCCCAATTATCTTCATAGTGTTTTTTTATTCTATTTATTAAGTCCATATTTCTTTTCCATATCCTTCCTGTCGCCGTTTATGTCGGTCTGTTTTATTAGCTGACCTATGGCATCATATTCGTAGGTTTCAACACTTCCGTCCGGTCGGCTCAGCTTCGTTATACGTCAGTTGCCACCATACTCATAATTTGTTACCTTGCCGTCATTCGTCGCCTCTGCGGAAATCAGCTTGTCATAATTGTCATAGCCGTACAGGTTGGTATCTGTTCCAATTAATTCACCTAAAGTGAATATTTGCATATTCAGTATTTTTTAACTTACGGCAACAATTTATCACAAAGCAATCAATACAATATCTAAAATATTATGATTGATATATGAAATAAAGATCATCTATCCTATGATTTTTTTTATTTCTATCATTATTAATGGAATCAAACTCAGCCGGAAAAAAGTATCCCTGATTTTTACATTCGATAAGCTTTTCCAAACCATATTCCACACTATCATCATCCAATAACAATATAAATTTGGAATCTACATAAACTAGTTTTGGAATTTCCAATTTAGAATCTTTCTCAACTATAATACTTGTATTTACACCCTTTTTAAATACTATCTTTTTGTCAACAATAGCATTAATTTTAACAATATTCTGGTTTAAATTCTTAAAGCAGTTAATAAGAACATCATTCCCTATTGTGTCAAATTCAACAGTTATTGAAATAGGATCACTTCTATAAAATTTAATCATTTATACACCCAATTTTCAATCGATTAGAGGAACATAACCCTCTGTCACGGTCAACGCCAATGTGCATTTTTTACCCAAAGTGCCATGTATTGCCCTTTTTGCGGAATGTGCTTCGAGGTCTCATTTCTTTTTCTTGTTTTTGGTTGACGAAGGAGCTTCAATAAATGTCGAATCTACAATCGTTCCTTTTTTGAGAAGCAAGCCTCGTTTCAACAGCAAATCTACAACTGTTTTAAAGATTGTTTGCTGTAATACGTGTTTGTTTAGCAGATTTCTGAAATGTCCGATCGTATCTCCGTTCGGCACCTCATCCGGTGAATTGATACAGCAAAACTCTGTAAATGCACGGCTGTCAAGAATTTCATACATCACTTTCATATCTGCAAGATCATACAGATTCTGAAGTATATATATTCTCAGCATTAATCCCAATGGATAGGGTTTATTGCCGCGCTCTCCTTTGTAATAGTACGGCTCTATTTCTTTTACAAATGTTTCCCATGGAATTATACTATCCATTTTATTCAGAAAATCTTTTTTGTTGGTTCTGGCTACACCAAACTCATCGTTCATTTCTGCCAGTGTCATCTGTCTGTTCATATTTTTATTATATCATATTTTTATCTACTTCGCAATTATGCGATGTTGCCTTAAGTTCCTCGGACGGCTATCTTTTTGCTGTTTGAAGAACCGCCGAACTGACTTATGCAAGAATTACGCACACGCTGCGGATCTTTTATAATGCCGGGGTGCTCCAAAACTCCGCTCGGTGCTGCGCCGTACTCCTGCTATTGCCATTCCGATAGCATTTTTCGCCATAGCGATAAGACTGTAGTCTACCAAGCCGTCAAAACCCAGACCGGGGATATGCGGCACATTGAACGAGGTAAGGCGGAAAGTCGAGTTTTTGTTTATAGGAGCATCGTCTGCGCCCACCGAATACTCGTAGTACAGCCATCCGTGTTCATCACGGTCTACATTCATGCCGTCGGGCATAAGCGGGTAGAGTGCGATTATCTCGCCCTTGCCGTTGCGAATGATTTGAGCATGGGCGTTTCACCATAAAAGAAGATGGGTTATAAGAGTTTACCGAAAAATAAATAAAGTCATTTTCGGATTAGGCTCATCATGTAGAAGGAAATACAGAGGATGATCAGCTGCCTTTTCCGTACCCTCATCTGTATAGCGATAAAGGTGCAGCGGCAGACTGCCACCGCCTCGGAAAGTATCCTTACACAAGAATAGACCATACTCATCTGCATTTCCGAACGCTCATTCACACGCTTTCCGGAAAGTGATGTTTTCAAGGAAAAAACGGCACGCACCGTCTGCCGTAGCGTTTTTGGGTTTATCTCTTGACCGAAATAAGCCGCTGAATATACTTATAGGACCACGCTCCTTTCAAAAATATGCATAAGAAAAGCACCTGCCATACTGACAGATGCCTCAAATTATTGATAGCCTAAATTATTAATTTAAAGCCTCTTCTATGGATTTTACCTGAGTTATCCCCTTTGCCTTCATTCCATCTTTAACTTTGCGCGAAAGCATTGCCATGGATAGCAACTGATCAAATGTCGCTCCGGTGAGAATCCTTGCGACTGCTTTAATCAGCCAGTCATAAGTTACCCACTTATTTTCGAGCTCGTTTGCGACCCTATGAGCAAGATCGTTGTGTATTTGGCTGTATTTCGGGATTTCCAACATTACAGCAGCTATTGTAATAGCCGCTTCATTCGCTTCAGATGGTGAACTGAATGTATAAGGATCATAACAAGGATTTCCTGCATCGCCGAAATCCTCCCACGCGATGCAGTCGCTGTAGGGGATAAGTATGCATCTAATAGCGGCGCGAACCTCTGCTCTTGATTTCATAATTCATTCTCCTTCAATATTTCGATTATTTTTTAAAGTTTTGCAATACGGAGTGTTGCAAATTTCTGTTTGACCTGTAATATCACAATGTCGATAGGTAAATCCTCAGTTTCGTACCTTTTGGTTATAGCTTCGCAAAGATCAATAGCCTATTTTCTTACATAAACCGCAGCTCTTGACTTGAATTTCAAATCACCATTAGAATTTACACATCGCTGAACATCTCCGACCATACAATCTTTAACCCGTGTGTTAAACATTTTACCAAGCCTTGCTCTGACAATTGAGGGTTTGAGATTTGCATTCTCAGCTTTTACAATGGCTATTTCAGTAAACGAGGGGAGATCGACTAATGTAAATTCCTGCTGTAAAGGCTGAGATTTTGCTTCTTCTTCAAGTGTGGCTAATGCTGCCGTATAATCGAACGGGGATTGTTTATATAATTTCTCCAGAAGAGAAATCAAATAAACATTAACTGTACAACTATGCTTATTTGCATCAGCTACTAAAGCTACAAACAGATCATCATCAACTGATAAATTAATTCTCGGCATAATAAAACCTCCAAAAAAATTTGAAATAATATGGTGTTGTGCAAACCTGTAATTATATTATATGATGGTTGTGCAACTATGTCAAGTGCTTTTTTAACTTTGTATGATTGCACAAATCAGCGACATATTTTTTATTGGTTTTGCCAAAGAGTATTGCTTTTGTGTATTGACTGTATTGTATACAGATCAATGTATTAAGATGCCTATATTTCATCACGAGTTTTTCAAATAAACGAAATCCCTCTGCTGTTGTACAAGCTCTCGGCGTTCTGATTTTCGCAGCGTATCGCTCGGTCAAGAGCCATTATTGTTGCCACAGCACTATCTATCTTTTCAGTGAACCTTTCCTTGTCGGCTTTGATGTTTCCTGCGGGGTCTGTACGAATATAGATGTTGTCTATCATCCATTGGAGGACGGGATGACCGCCGTGGGCTATCTTTTTTTCAAGCCCAAGTTTCATCAACTACTTTATGGGAGGACTCATATTTTTGAAACCGTGCGGAACGGCAAATGTCGTCCTACACAGCTATTGTTTTGTTGTCGGATATATGTTAATCCGAATAGGAATTGTGTTCAAAGAAAGAAGTTTGACTGTTTGAATTGTCGGTAGAGCTTTCAATAAACCCCTCAATGTCGGCATAGGTCATACCGTTGTCGGTAAACCTTTGGATAAGACCGTGTTCAGTGGTCATGGCAACAACAAGCTCGTGTCCTTCCATTCTCGGAAAATGGCTGTATTATCAAACAGTGACTCTGCACCATTCTGCTACAGTAAGTCCCGCTTCTTGCTTGGCGAGCTTCACATTTGATCTATTTTAAAACTGTATTTCTTTCTTCACCATTGCTATTTTATCCACGCTATTACCTCCAACGAACTCCAATTGAAGTTCGTTGGAGTTGATCGCAGTCCGTTTCACTTCATTAAAGTCTTTCTATTCCGAATTTATTTTAGCATGGATTGTTTCGATTATCGAGATGCGTTATTATCGGTCGGTTACCTTATAGTGTCCGTTGTTATCAGCAACAAACCGCCCACGGGACTCAATGCAGTCCGTGAGCGGTTGTTTTTTTAAGGCTTTGTGAGCCGCATCATTTAATTTGTAACAGTATTATTATCAGTGCACTCAACGCTGCTGCCGAACCGATTATGAGCGAAGCTCTCATAATAGAAAATCTTTGAAGTAGAAAAGAAAGGCTTGAGATTTTTTTGTTTGGAATAATACTGCTCTCTCCACCGATTTGCATAATCATATCATCAGATATTTTTAACAGATAATACGGATACGCCTCCTGCACAGGCGGAAGTTTATTTATTCCGTTAACTTTTAAAATTGACATATTGCCCTTGAGCTGCATGATTTGTGCAATCTTTTTTTCATATTTCGGGTCAACAGCTGTTCTGTCGTCCATATAAAAGTATCTGTTCATGAAATAGTCAAACTGTTTTCTTGAAAGAAGTGACAAAATATTATTGACGGAATCAGTGTCCTGTACAGGTACTGAAGTGTCCGTTTCACTGAGAATATTGCTGTTACGGTGTATCTTTATACGGTCGGAATCAATACATGAAAAAAGATATTTTCTATTACAGTCAAAGACAACTGCAAACAAATCAGCTGCCGAGGAATAATTTATCAATTTTTTCTTTACGTCATTCCAAATATTTTGATAATCCACGTCAGTCAGATCTGTTTCACACAATCTTATTGTAGTATCCGACAGTTCTCTTTGATATTTGCTGTACAATACGTTTGCCATATCTTCACTGCTAAAACATCTCTGATTGAATAAATCGTCAGTTTTCATAATATTTCTCCGATCAAACGACCATGAAATAATTGTATTTTATAGAATCCAATTTTTCAATGTTATTTTCTATATCATCCATTTTGTACATGAAGTATGTAAACAGCCATTCGATAAGGAATGAATTTGCTTCATCTGCTTCTTTCATATTTAATTCACTTTCTTTTTCAAGCATTACAAGTCCAAAATATTCATCCTTTAAATCTTTATAGTTAATATAAACATGATAATATTTAGAATTATGCTGATGTTTTGAAATTTATGTTTTAAAATGAGCCGAAGGAATGCAGGAAGATTTTGATATTGCATAAAGATATGTATATGCTTCTGAAACAGAACCAATATTAAACATAAAGTCTCCTATCGCCATAGCAAGTTCTGCTATGGCGATAAACTCTCCGACTACGGGAATTAATGTCAAAGCAGCTTCTATTCCTATATGCCCTACTTTTCCTCAAACCATCCCAAAACTTATCCATATTATCAGCAGATTGCTTATTAATAGCATCTATCAGTTCGGTGCCGGCTTGCTACACATCGAACCCGTGCGAAGGATAAAATAGTCTTGTGTGCTTTAGGGGCAATCTTTTCCGGAAGATTGCCTTTTGCAGAAAGCGTGAACAGATACATACCCTCTGCAAAAGGCAATCGGGCAACGGGGATAAACCCATTGCCCGATTGATTGAGTTCAACGCGCCGGGAGGGACTCGAACCCCCGACCTACTGGTTCGTAGCCAGTCACTCTATCCGGCTGAGCTACCGGCGCATACAATCCATTAAGACTGCCTTAATATGATAGCACATTATTTTGAAAAATGCAATAGTTATTTTAAAAAAACCACGGAAAATTAAATTGATGCATGGTGAAGAAGAAACATTGAATGGCGACAGTGGCTACATTGGTGCAGATAAACGTTTCGAAGCAATCAGGAAGAACAAGCAAGGAAAGAAAATCAAGTACATTATCAACAGAAAACAATCATCTATCAACAAGCTCTCAAAAAAGCGGACAATACGCAGCAAAAAAGAGAGAACATGAAAAATCATCTGTTCGCTGCAAAGTCGTACACGTTTTTGCAGTTGTAAAAAGACTTTTTTGGTTATCGAAAAACACGATACCAAGGTCTGCTGAAACAGATGCCTAAAAGCTATATTATGTCCTCACTGGCGAATCTTTATCTGACTGACAGAAAATCTCTGTCGGTCTGATTCGTTTTGCCTTATGAACACAAGGCGGCATACTCGGCTTATTTGCTGGTTGTTTTCTTTTTGCTTCTTATTATTTTTTGATTTATGCGGTGTTGCCTTAAGGGAAAAATTGAGGCAAGTGAAATTATCCCCCACACCTTCCAAAAATGAAGAGTTACATATTCTCGTATAGAAGTGAAAAAGGAAAATTGAAATTTCCGATGGGGAGATTTTATTGTAAAAAAAGCGTAATTGCTTTATTTTGAAAGTTTAGGATTATAGGGTGACATAATGCAATTAAGTGACTGTTAAACACGAATGTTTCTGTTGACTTTGTATTTTGTTTGTGTTATTATATGAAACGAATATATGAAAATTGTGTTGCAGATGAATTTGAATGTTCGGATTTATCTGTAATCTGAATGATTTCCGATAAAGTGTAATGCAGGAGCGTGCGTGATGAAAAATAAAGAACTGATTACCAATATAGTCTATTATGCAATGATTTTTTTGTTTTTGTTTGTTTTCTTTTCTGTTATAAATCCTTTGGTATTATTACATACAGATGATTGGATATATATATCATTCCATCGCCATGCTGTTCCTATATGGGATTTTTGGAATCCGACGAGGGTTTTCCCGGAAGTGTTTATGCCATTGTGTGGGAGTATAGCCGCATATTTTATATATCCCTTATCGGGAAACTATTTGCAGTCGGTTACATGGGTGCTTGCAGCGGTAGTCAGCCTGTTTATTAGTATATATCTGTTTCTGTTTGGCAGAGTGCTTAATAAAAAATACAATCAGCCTCTTTATAAAGTTTTACTGTATTCCACATTATTTTTAATATTTCATTTTCTTATTTTCAGGAGTGCACCAAGTGATAACAATTATTTGTTTTTCTCCCGTGATGTTACCAACTATTTTTATTATATGATCCCTGATATTTTAAATTGCAGTTTGATTTTATATTTCATGCTTGACGATGTTCTTGATGATGGATACAATAAATTAAAAAGCGGCGTGTACAAAAAACATCCTATCCGGTATGGTCTTTTGCTTTTGGTCATATATATGGCACTGTTATCTAACCTTTTTTCAAGTATTATTTTGGCAGCTTATGTTGGAAGTCAACTGTTGGTTGAACTTTATAGAGTCCTGAGAAAAAGGATTTCTTTTAAAGCTTGTATCCGAAAAAACAGTTTCCGTCTTACATTTATTTTATCATGGATCATAGTACAAGTATTTGAGCTTAATGGACAACGTGCAAAATTATTACAAATGCGGGGGGGGTAGAATTTTCAACAGAGTTTAAAAATACGTTAAGAAATTGTGTGAAAATTGTACGTTCATTCAACAAATTTTTTGTACTTTTTGTCGTTGGTGTTGCGGTTATGGCAGCAATAATTGTTTTTGTAAATTGGCGTAAGAATCGCAGATTGTTGAAAGAAAGTAAAATGCTTTATGACGTGCTTCGAATTATTATTGCCGCAGTTATTATGGGGATTTATTTGATTTTAATATGTACAAAAGCAGGTTCAGAATACATTATTCGTCCGGATGCTATTTTCGGGGTTGCCTTTTGTTTTCTTTTTGTTGTCATGCTATGCTGTGTTTATATTCTCAACAAAATTCCGACTCTTTCTGTTTTGGTGCCGCTTGTTATATGCTTGACATTTTTTGAAATTGGTTCATCAGCTATGAAGTCATCGGATCACATATTCAAGAACAACCTACGCGTTAATATTGAAAGTGGTCAGGCTTTTGCAATAAGCGAGGATATTATACAACAGTTTAAGGATGCTGAAGCGAAGGGTGATGAAGAAATTGTAGTGTATGTTCCGGAATTTGATATGCCCGCTAACTTGCCGGTCGCAACATCATTGCGTTATGCATCTGATTGGTATGGTCGTACACTTTATGAGCATGGGGTAATTAAGAGAAAAATTAAGGCATCAAAAATTGTCCCTACACGTTCAAAAAACGAAGAACTGCATATACCTTTTACAGTTAAAGGTAATTAGGAGAAAATTGAGCAACTGGATTGTGAGCTTATGTTAAAAAATTCGGTGTTACATATTCATATTACAGTTACGGATTAAGTTAGTGTTGCTTATTGACTTGCCTGAATATTTTCAATATGATCAGGGAGAAATTTTCCGTAATCGCAAGAATTATTTTTTCACACATTATGATCTGAATGTGTTAATGTATTTATGTGCATGGAAAATTTATAAAAAAATCTGCAAATACTTTACATTTTGCCAAAAGAGTTGTAAAATTATTCTTGAAATAAAAATATGTACCAAAGGGTACAGCGATTGGAGAGATTTATATGAGCA
>CANRAN010000046.1 GCA_947628595.1 uncultured Clostridia bacterium
CATTCGGAAAAAGACAGCTTGTTATTGCGGCTTTGGTTGTAGCACTCGGTGCGGCGGTATATCTTAACTGGCAGTTCTCGGGAAATGATCCCGTAGCCGTAGCAGGGACAGAGGAAAGTTCAACAAAGCAGCTCGGTCAGACAACCTATGTCAATACCGAGGTAACTTCATCGCAAACCTCGGAGTCTGAAAGTAGGACTGAGGAAAGCAGCAAAAAGACCACGGATAAAACACAGCCTGTTGTTGCAGATGATGCGGATCTCAGCGGTCATTTTGCTGATGAGAAAACCAAACGTTCACAAAGCGATGCAAAGGCGGTTGAAACTTTATCAGATATAATAGAGGCAGCCTCATCAAGTGATGGTGCTAAAAAGGAGGCTGTTGCAGCAGCGGAGGAGCTTGCAAAGAATATCAAGGCACAGAGCGACATAGAAAGCGAGATTAAGTCCAAGGGGTTTGAGGATGTTTTTGTATCTATAAATAACGATAGCTGTAATGTATTGGTATATGGAGGAAAGCTTGATGATGCGGCAGCAATCACGATAAAGGACATTGTCAACCGACAGGCAGGCACGGCTTTTGATAAGATAACTGTTTCAGAGTCAAAATAATTATGACATAAGGGGTTGCCGCGTTAGTAACAGTGACGGGACAACCCCTTATAACTTTTTCTTTTTTTCGGGCTGAATAATACTGTACGGTAATTTAGGATATCCGTCAACAGGTTCATAATTATCTGATATAATGTAGCTATAAAGCATTTTATTTGTTCGCAGGTTCTTTTTCATATCCCTGAAATTCCAACTCAAAATATGCTGTCTTATTATGGAATATATATTGATGAGCCGCATTTTAAGTGCAACCGCCCGTATTGCCTTTTTGTATTTATCATATTCTCCGTGGAGCTGTATGTAATTCCTTGTAATAAGTATGGAAAGCAAAAGGTGCTCTATTTTTTTAGAGCTCATTGTTGACATTATACTTCCGGAACGTCTGACATAAAAATACAGATTTTTGTCTGTGATTGCAATTTTATTCGCATGAAAAAGTAACCTTGCACTTGTTGCAACGTCCTCAAAAAACATTATAGGATATCTGATATCGTTATCCGTAAACAAAGCACGTCTGTACATCTTATTCCACGCATAGCTGTGCATACGTTTATCCCGTATAAGCATATCAAGGGCTTTATCTCTGTCTATAACCGATTTTTTAGGATTAATCGAAGGAATTTTTACTCCTGTTTTATCGCCTGTGTGCTTAAATCTGCAATATGCCATATCCGCATTATTACTAATACAATCTTCATACATTGTTTTGAGATAATCCTCATGCAGATAATCGTCACTGTCAACAAAGACAAGAAATTCTCCTCTCGCACGATCTATTCCGTAATTTCTTGCATCTGAAAGACCGCCGTTTGTTTTGTTGTATATTATAAAACGGCTGTCCTCATCAGCATATTTCTCAGCTATATCCATACTTCGGTCGGGAGTTCCGTCATTTATAAGAAGTACCTCAAAATCCACGAACGTCTGATTTTTAATTGTGTCGAGGCATCTATCGAGATATTTTTCAACATTGTATATTGGAACAATAACCGATATTCTCGGCTTGTGCATAACATCACCTCAATTACATTACTACCTCTTCCTCGATCAAATCGGCAAGCTTATCGGCGGGTGAGCGTACGCATTTTATAACTTTTCCCATACCTGCAAGAGAGTTTTTCAAAATACCTCTCTCAAGACTTTTATTTGCCTGTATAACCAACAGGGGAACGGAAAAGAATACGTGCGCAATATGTCTGAAAAAGGGAAGTTTGGCAGTTTTATAGAGATTTCTGTCCTCAAGATATTTTCGCATACAGGGTACAGTTCTTATATAATCGTTAATTCTTTTTTTCGACATTGAAACCTCTTTATATTTAGAAAAGGCCCTTGTATAAATATAGCCGCGATAATCGGTCGATACCACCTTTTCGGCATGACAAAATAGCATAGAGCTTACAACCATATCCTCATATATCATGATAGGCATGGTTATATTATTATCCTTGAATAATGACATTTTCCACAGCTTATTCCAGACATAAAAACGGAATTGCCTGTCACGCATAAGCTCTCTTAGTGCTTCCTCCCTGTTGTATATGCGGTTATTATCTATGGGTTTTTTATTGGATTTTTTAATTTTCCCGCTGTTCAGATAATAAAAGCTGAAAGCACACACTGCGATATCGGCATCATACTTTGTTATAATATTATAAAGACTTTCAAGATATTTTTCCCTTATGCGGTCGTCACTGTCAATAAAGGCAACATATTCACCGTTCGCACGTTCAAGTCCGTAATTCCTCGCATCTGAAAGACCGCCGTTTTTTTTATGATATAGTGTGAATCGGTTGTCAAGTTCGGTATATTTCTTTGCTATATCAACACTGCTGTCGGGTGTGCCGTCGTCAATAAGTAAAACCTCAAAATCGGTAAAGGTCTGCTTTCTTATTGAATCCAGACATTCATCAAGATATTTTTCTACATTGTATATTGGTACTATAACAGAAATTTTTACTTTTGACATATTTTTAATTACCTCTATATCAAAGATATTTTTTATTTATTTTAATTTTCTGTTTGTTCTACTTCCTGTTCAACAGAAACCTCACTATCTGATTTTTTATTTCTGAGCCATGCGAATGGTGCGGAAATGGCTATTGTTCCGTAGTAGGTTATTGTTCTCCAGAGAAGAATAGCGGACTTTATTGTCTGAGCGGAAAAATATGTTCCGAAAAATACGCTGAATGAATATTCAGCAGCTCCCGATCCTCCGGGGAGAGGAATAAGACTTGAAACCATACTCACATAGGCCTGTGCGCAAAGCATATCGAAAATATCACAGTTAATTCCGAAAGCCATAGCTATGCAATATGGTGCAAGGAAATATGCAGTCATCTGAATTGCGGTTATTACATATACTTTTACAAGCAATACCTTATTTTTGTTAAGCAGCTTATTGCTTTCATGAAATGAGGTAAGAGTAACATCAAAGCTCTTTTTCTTCTCCTCAACATTACGCACAATATGAAGCTTACCAAGTAGATTCAGTAAGAAGTTTACAATCCTTGATGTAAGCGGCTTGCAGAAAGAGGTGAGAAGAAGAATGACAATCATAATGATCTGAGCGGCAAATCCGACAATTGACAAGACCCACATTGTCGGGTTGAGCTGTTGAGATATAAAAGAAAACTTTGCGGTGACAGCAACAATACAGTAAACCGCCATCGTAAACTGCCAAACAAGGAATTTCTGAATAAGCGCAGATGTGGAATTAGACGGTTTTATTCCCATTCTTGACATAGCAACGATCTGCATTGGCTGTCCGCCCGATGCACTCGGAGTTACAGCTGAGAAAAACTGACCTGTCATGGATGCAACCAGAGCTTTATATACCGAAAATTCAGGGTTTGTCTGCTTCACGAAAAGGTATATAACCGTCATGTCAAGAGCAATATTGAGTAGATGAACAAAAACTGCGGTCAGCATCCATGTAAAGCTTATCTGAAGTCCGCTGTTGAGGAGATCCATAAAACCTCCCTCAGAGAAAATAAAGTATATAATGAGAACTATTGTCAAAGTAATAATTGTAATATTAAAAATCAATCCCCAAGGGATATGAATTTTCTTTTCTTTTTTATTTTCCATAATTACTCCTTTTTTAGTGATATGATTTATTCCGTTATTACCTATTTCCTTTATAATAACATTATTTTACAGATAAATCAATATCATATGTAATACAGAACTCATAATAAAAAAATTATTGTCTTTACTGTACAAAAGTCAGTTCACGTTGTTCATAAAAGGAATGAACACTTTCGACGTAAGTGTAAATATTTACATCCATACCTTAAAAAAACAGTCCGCCGGACTGTTTTTATGGGGATTCAGCGGTTATAGAGTTATTGATTATGTGTGTAGGATATCCGATGCCATGGCGTTTGTTAATATATAAAACCGCAAAATCATTTTTTATTATATTTTTTGATAAGGTCAAGCATCAGCAAATATATGTTTGCGGCGGAGTTACCCTTTGAAAATGAATTTATTGAATCTTTCATGCTCTGAAGTTTTTCGGGATTTCTTAGCAGATCGGTTATAACAGCAGTGCAGGAGTCTTTCTTTTCAAGTATTACAGCCATATTTTTACTTACAAGAAATTCCGCATTCTGTTCTTCTTGACCGGGAATCGCCTTGAATATTGCCATGGGCAAATTGACCGCTATCGCTTCGCTGACTGTAAGTCCGCCGGGTTTAGTTACGATCAGATCGGCCATACGCATATATTTGTCAACATTGTCGGTGTAATATAAAAGCTCTGTCGGCTTTGACGGTTTAAGGTTTTTGGAAACAGTACGTTGTGTCCTTTGCTTAGTGTTTTCCTTTGTTTTTATATTTTTAGGATTTTTCAATGCGACCTTAGCCGCAGCCTTTGCGGAATTTTCTGCCTTAACTGCCTCACGAAGCTCAATAATGGTGTTATTTATTGCTATCTTTCTCAAATAGTTGTCAAAAGTTTCATAAAGCTTTTCGTTCTTACCGGTAATTACTATAACCTGGAAATTTTCCGGAGATTTAACTATTTTATGGTATATTTTCAATACATCCGTAACTCCGAAGCTGCCTGCCATAATTAGAATAGTGGGCAGTGACGGGTCAAGTCCCTCACTCGCAAATGCCTCTTCTCTGTCAATCTCCTCATAAAAGCTTTGCATAATCGGTATGCCATAGGGATAAACATGAACCCTGCTCACTCCTCTCTCGACAATCTGATCGACCATTTCTCTGCTTGAAACTATATAGGCATCGACTCCGTCACTGATGTATGCCTGATGTATAGCAAAATCTGTAACAATATCTATAATGGGGAGATTGATTATACGGTTTTGCTTGAGGGCCGTGACAATTTCGGCGGCGAACGGATGAGTTGTTATTATTATATCCGGGTGGAAATCGTAAACAAGTGGCAGAAGCTTATTACGCAGCGAGGTTGTCGTAAGCTCAACGGTTTTGTTTATAGGTGTGGAGCTTTTATCGGCATTTTTATATATACTTCCGTACATCTTCGGGGTATTTCTTACCATATACACGTATCCGCCTGTTACCGCTTTATTTAAAAAAGGACTGACATATTCGATTGTGTCTGATATTTTTACGACTGCACTGCTGTCCTGTTTTTTTATATATTCCTTCAGAGCATTTGCTGCTCTCATATGTCCTCCGCCTGTGGTTGCGGAAAGTATGAGAACTCTCATATCATCATCCCTCCATAAGTAAAAAATTCCAATAATACCACTGATATTATACTTCATTGATATAATTATTTCAACAAAAAATATTTTTTTCTTACGTAGGTTTCTGTATTATTTTTTTCATACTGTAAAAAAGTATAAAAAAGATATGAAAATTAAATTAAGTTTGTCAGTATTTACATCGTTATTTGACGAAAATACTCTTTACATTCCGGTGTATTTTGGTGTATTATATATGTGGATGAATAGAGATACACAGGGCTTATACTGATTGGAGGTTTCTTTATGGATAGTGAAAAAAATGGTGTGGAAAACGCTTCTCCGGATAACGAAGAGGAAGAAGTAGTATTTAATGGCGGCGTTAGTCAACCTGCAGTCGAGGAGCATGAAATAAAAAATGTTGGTAATGAGGCGGAACTGATAAATACCGGGGATGATACCTCGGAAGATGAGGTTGTTGTTTTTGCGGGGGAGAATCAGAGCAAAAGGACCTCATTGAAACGTCAGCCGACAGGTCATAAGAAAGAAAATAAGAATAAGGTAAAGATTATTGCGATAACATCGGCATCTGTTGTTACTGCCGCAGCAGTTATGGGAATTATTTTCGCTTTTAATTACAACAGAAATTCCGTGCCGACTGTTGTGGAAACAGAAAGTGAGGTAACTCAGTCATCTAAGCAGGCAGCTGTTTCCGAAAAGGACAACAGTGAGGAATCGGCAGTCCCTGTAATAAGGGATGAATCGGCTGAAATAAAGACGATAAATACTGCGACTATTGTTTTCGGTGATAATGTAACCGTTTCCGGTATCGACATGAGTGGAAAGACACTCAGCGAGGCTTATGATGCAATGCAGGAAAGGCTTATTGAACTGCGTGATGACATTGACATGACAATAAGCTGTGACGGAAAGACGGTAAAGCTGACAGAGGACGATTTTGAGTTTGATACTGATGTTTCCGATGTTCTCATTCAGGCATACCATTACAGCAGAGGCGAACTTGATGAACCGACAGTAGGGACGGTATATAATGACGGAAAGACGGATTTTGTTGTTACATCTGTTCTCAATAAGGAATCAATAGATAATGCAGTTGAAGAGGTTGCAAAGAAGATTGAGGTTCAGCCTGTTGATGCCCATGTTAAATCCTTTGAACCGACAAAGACAGAAAAGTTTACATACGAGGACGGTAAGGACGGGTATCTTGTAGACCATAAGGAATTAAGCAGTAAAATGACAGAAGTACTTGATCAGTCGACAAAGACAGGTACTATTTCGATGACATCAGTAAAAACACCGTTCAAGGTTACTCTTGCGCAGATAAAGGCAAACACAAAGCTGATTGCCTCACACTATACGACTGCAAATAATGTTTGGGCTTCCAATTATAATATGGAGCTTGCCATAAAAACTGCAAATGGCTATGTTGTAAAACCGGGTGAAACTTTCTCTTTCAATACAATGACAGGTGATACAACTAACGGAGATCTTGGTTATGTCCCGTCCACGGCAATAGTTCATGGTGAATATGTTCAGGAATACGGCGGAGGTATATGTCAGGCATCTACAACACTCTATATTTGTGCATTGAAAGCAGATATGGAGGTTGTTGAAAGACACGCCCATGCATATCCGTCAGTTTATGCAGACAGGGGTCTTGATGCTACTGTGGATTACGGAAATCTTGATATGCAGTTTAAAAATACGAAAGATTATCCGATATATATAGCGACTTATGTGTATGATTATAATGGTGACGGACTTGACGAGCTTTGTGTTGAGATGTATGGACCACTTTCTACGGAATATGATGAGATAGTTCCAGTAGGCTGGGTTGATGCCGCTTATGACAGCTCATATTCCGCAAAGGGAGCGAAGGTGTATTTCAAGGACGGCAAGGAGATCAAGAGAGAAATTCTTCCCTCCGGCACATATGACTATCATTATGATTCATACAGCTATGTTTCTTCAATGATGCCAAGTGATACAGAAAACGGACCGTCAAATGTAGAGATGACAGGCTCGGCACCAAGCGTACTTTCACCAAACGGCTGCGGAAGCAATGCACCGATACCATATGGTACTGCCGAGGAGTATCTGAATAAAGTAAGCAATTCATGATTGTTGACAGCAGATGATAATTTGAATTGCCGCAATAGTGAAGCAATATTGTATTATCTATGATGAGAGGAAAATCCCCTTTAAAAAAATTACGGGCAACCGTGGGGATCTAAAAGAAACCGATATTCACTTTAGATGCACAAAAACTTTTGGATTGTTTCAGCGTGCCTTTGTTAAAAAATCGGTTTCATAACACTTTTAAGTTGGATTATTTTATGAAAAATAGGATGGGTTTCAGCTCATCCTATTTTTTGTATAACTTTGTTTAAATCATATTTTATTATTACTGATTAATTATTCTATTCTCATACATGACTAAAAGGCTGTCGCTAAAGGTTTCCTCTTGCGACAGCCCTCTAAAATTAAATATAGGATATCTTATTCATTAACTAATTTTTCAAGCCTCTTGTTAATCTCATCAAGGAATGTTTCACTGTCAACCTTTCTCTTATTTTCAAGAGTTGAAAG
Organism: uncultured Clostridia bacterium; assembly: GCA_947628595.1. Lineage (GTDB taxonomy): Bacteria > Bacillota > Clostridia > Oscillospirales > Acutalibacteraceae > UBA1213. The sequence goes on from CANRAN010000046.1 coordinate 7,895, forward strand.
AAGATAAAGGTCACCGGTCATAATTCCGTCCTCAATGGTGTCAATGGTAGCTTTCTCCAGTTTATCGGCAAATGCTGAAAGTGCACTGTTACCGTCAAGCTCACCCCTTTTTCGGAGAGCACCTGTCCATGCAAAAAGTGTTGCGACAGAGTTTGTGGAAGTCGTTTCTCCCTTGAGATATTTATAATAATGACGCTGAACTGTTCCGTGTGCTGCCTCATATTCATAGATTCCGTCAGGTGAGACAAGAACAGAAGTCATCATGGCAAGCGAACCGAATGCAGTGGCAACCATGTCGGACATAACATCACCGTCATAGTTCTTGCAGGCCCATATATATCCACCCTCGGAACGTACAACACGGGCAACCGCATCATCAATAAGTGTATAAAAATATTCAATTCCTGCCTTCTCAAATTTCTCCTTGTATTCATTTTCAAAAATCTCATTGAAAATATCCTTGAAACGGTGGTCATATTTCTTTGAAATTGTATCCTTTGTTGCAAACCACAGATCCTGCTTAGCGTCAAGTGCAAAATTAAAGCAGGCACGTGCAAAGCTTCCTATGCTCTTGTCTATGTTGTGAAGTCCCTGTATAATACCGTCCGAGCCACTGAACTCGTGGATAAGCTGACGTGTTTCCTTTCCGTCTTTGTCTGTAACGACAAGCTCAGCTTTGCAGCCCTCGGCAACAACCATTTCGGTATTTTTATAAACATCACCGTATGCATGACGTGCAATAGTAATAGGCTTTTTCCATGTTGAGATATAGGGAGTGATACCCTTTACGAGGATAGGCGTTCTGAAAACAGTACCGTCAAGTATTGCACGTATAGTGCCGTTAGGTGATTTCCACATTTGTGTAAGGTTATATTCCTTGACACGCTCAGCGTTGGGTGTTATTGTTGCACATTTAACGGCAACACCGTATTTCTTTGTGGCCTCGGCGGAATCAACCGTAACTTGATCCTTGGTTTTTTCTCTGTTTTCAAGACCGAGGTCGTAATATTCGGTTTTAAGGTCAACATAGGGGAGGATAAGCTTATCCTTGATCATTTTCCAGATAATTCTGGTCATTTCATCTCCGTCCATCTCAACAAGGGG
>CANRAN010000047.1 GCA_947628595.1 uncultured Clostridia bacterium
ACAACCCAGCCGTGCGTTACAACGGATTTATACGGAGCCTTGCCCATTACAGCAACAGATGTAAGAAGTGACGACTGAAACCAACCCCTATACTGATCCGAACCCTCAAGATAAAGATCGGCAGGGTGCTTAAGATACGGACGCATCTGACATACAGCCGCATGGGATACACCCGAATCGAACCATACATCCATAATATCCTTTTCCTTATCAAATTCCCTGCAGCCGCACTTCGGGCAAACAAGTCCTTCAGGAACAAGCTCTGATGCATCCTTTTCATACCATACATCTGAACCATACTTTCCGAATAATTCGGATATATGGAGCATAACAGCCTTTTCAAGGATAGGCTCTCCGCAATCCTTGCAGAAGAATATCGGAATAGGAACACCCCATTTTCTCTGACGGGAAATACACCAATCCTTTCTTTCACGGATCATGGCTGTAATTCTGTCCTCGCCCCATGCCGGCACCCATTCGATATTCTTTATTTCCTTTACAGCATCCTCTTTTATATCATCGACCGAGCAGAACCACTGCTTTGTAGCTCTGAAAAGCACAGGCTTTTTACATCTCCAGCAATGAGGATATTGGTGAATAATTTTCTTAAGTGCAAACAAAGCCCCTGTCTTTTCAAGATATTCCGCAATAGGCTTATTTGCATCTTCTGTAAGCAGACCCGCAAACATTCCGGCTTCCTCTGTAAGTCTGCCCTGTGCGTCAACCGGAACAACCATAGGCAGCTCCTCATAATTTCTGCAAACGTTATAGTCGTCAACGCCATGACCAGGAGCAGTATGAACACAGCCTGTACCGCTTTCAAGCGTTACATGATCGCCGACAATAACAAGCGATGTTCTGTCGATAAACGGATGAGCCGTTTTCATATATTCAAGCTCCGAACCCTTAATTGTGCCGATAACCTCGTAATTATCCTTACCGGCAGCCTCCATTGCGGCAGCGTAAAGCTCCTCTGCCATTACATAATATTCACCGTCACACTTGATAAGGCTATAATTAAATCTCGGTCCAACACATATTGCAACATTTGCAGGAAGTGTCCATGTTGTTGTTGTCCATATTACAAAATAGGTATTCTTTATATCCGCACCCATAGCGGTAAGCTTACCCATATCGTCTGTAACCTTGAATTTTACATAAATTGAATGACAGGGATCCTCCGCATATTCTATTTCAGCCTCGGCAAGTGCCGTCTGACAATCCGGACACCAATATACAGGCTTGAGTCCTCTGTATATATATCCTTTATCCGCCATTTCCGCAAAAATCTCAATTTGCTTTGCCTCAAAATCATGCGTAAGTGTTATATACGGATTATCCCATTCCCCTATTCCGCCGAGACGCTTAAACTGCTCACGCTGGTTGTCAACATACGTCATAGCAAATTCACGGCATATCTTACGAAGCTCAACATCGGATATTGCATCACTATTGCTGACCCCAGCCTTTTTTCTTGCCTTTAGCTCTGTGGGAAGTCCGTGTGTGTCCCAACCCGGAACATACGGCGACTTGAAACCTGTCATATTCTTATATCTTACGATAATATCCTTAAGCGTCTTGTTCATCGCATGACCAAGGTGTATATCTCCGTTTGCATACGGAGGACCGTCATGAAGAACATAAAGCGGCTTACCTTCATTAAGCTCCATGAGCTTTTCATAGGCTTTATTATCTTGCCAACGCTTCAGCGTTACAGGCTCAGACTGTGGCAGTCCCGCTCTCATCGGAAAATCTGTTTTCGGCAGATTAAGTGTCTTATTATAATCCTGCGGCATAGGTAAATTCTCTCCTCTTGCTTATAAAATAATTACAATCCAAAATCCGACACAACTGTGCCGGAAAGATAATCATAGTTTATTCATAGTTTATTTTTTCTTTTCATGATCATTCTTCTTCTCAGATGAAGCAATCACAACCGGCTGTCTTTTGCCGCCTGCAGCATCGTATTCCTTTTGCTCGCCTGTTCCCTCAGAATCGGTATCGGCGTTAGAATACACTACTTTTTCCGCAGCCTCACCTGAATTTGTATTTTCCTCATCGGAGGATTCATCGGCATCAATCATTGACGGTTCCGGCTTATTACCCTGAATCTGAGGATAATTATGCTCAAGCTCCTTCTGATACTTCTTGAAATCCTCACCCTTAGCCATGGAATTAATGACATTCAGGTGATCCTTATATGCTCTGAGTAATGAATTTCTGAAATTATTAGCCTCACCCATAAGCTTTATGATATTTTTCTTTTGGGCATCAAGAATTGCATTATTTTCTTCTATTTTTTCTGCTGATTCCCGGAGAGCACTATTCAGCTTCTCGTCAATTTCTCTATCCGTTTCCGCATTAAGCTTCTCAGCACGCTCTTTTGCATCGCTTATAATCTTTTCAGACTGCTCCTTTGACTCGTTCAAAAGCTTTTCTGATTTCTCCTTGGACTCCGAAAGCTGTCTGTCGGATTTCTCTGTTGCTTCCATAACAATCTGCTTTGCCGTCATCTGTGCGGTTATTATGGCACTTTGCACAGTATCCTCATTTTCCTTATATTCCTTAATCTGCTTATTGAGAAGCTCAATTCTGCTTTCAAGCTCCCTGTTTTCATTTTCAAGAGTTCTGATTTTTTTTATCACCTTATCCACAAAGCTGTCTACCTCTTCAACCTTATAACCGCCAAGACCGGATTTGTGGAATGTTATATTCTCTATTTCTTCTAAAGTAAGCATATAATGATCCTTTCTCTGTAAATATACCGAAAAAATACACGGTCAATCAGAAATATACATTATCGCTTCCGACTTCATCCATAGCATCCTGACCGGAAAGTATAACATTGCTCGGCATAATGATAAATGTATCCTCTGCTACCTTCTTAACGCTGCCATTCTGTGCATATGCAACTCCGCCGAGGAAATCTATAATTCTTTTTGAAACATCCTTATTTGTATCCTCTACGTTAAGTATAACAGTATTTCTCTTCATAAGCTCATCAGCCATATCCTTGACTGTCGGATCAAATGCTTCCGGCTTGAAAAGTACAAACTGTACATTCACACCTTCATTCATATTTATAACATTGTCCGAGGACTCCTCTTCCTCCGGGTCTTGTGAGAAGTCATATCCGGAATCTGTCTGTTCTTCATCATCCGCCGCCTCGGTATCGTCATAGTAATCGTCGTAGTTATCCTCTTCCTCGGGCTGTTTAAGTATGCTTTTAAACTTTCCCATAAATTTGCTTGCCATGTCAAGTTCCCCCTTTAATATTACCTGTAAATCCTGGCACCGAAAAGCCGTGAACCGACCCTTATCATATTGGCACCGCACAGAATAGCTTCTTGATAATCATCGGACATTCCCATGGAAAGAAAGTCCATACATACATTATCCGATTTTTTTGATGAAATGTCAATAAATAGTTTGTACATATTATCAAAAAATTTTGAAATTTCTTGTTTACTGTCACAAATAGGGGGTACGGACATTAATCCCCTTATTTTAATATTCTCCATAAGACTTATTTCCTCAATAAGCTCATCAAGTTTCTCTGTCAGAACACCTGACTTATTTTCTTCTCTGCCTATATTCACCTCGATAAGTATATCCGTTGTCACACCATTTTTAACAGATAATCTCGATATTTCCTTTGCAAGCTTTATGCTGTCTACCGATTGTATCATCGTCACCTTACCGATTATCTGTCTGACCTTATTTGTCTGAAGATGTCCGATAAAATGAAGCTCGGAATTTTCAAGGTCATATTCCTCATATTTTGACAAAAGCTCCTGAACCTTATTTTCGCCTATTTTTTTCAGACCGAGCGATATCGCATAATTTATAAGCTCCGGCTCTACTGTTTTTGTTGCCGCAAGAAAGCTTATGTCCTCATATTTTCTTCCGCTTTTTTCGGCAGCCCTTGCAATATTTTCAGTTATTTCTGTATAATTTGCACTTATTGCATCAAATATTTTTTGTTTTTCAGCCGACAATTCTTCCGTCATAAAGATTTGCTCCTTCCACAACTACATCATCATATGCCTTGAGTACACCGTATTCATCGGTTGCAAGCTCATCCTCCTCGGGTGAATTTTTCGATATTACAAAATCCTCTCCGGCATATAACTCAACAATTTGCTTAAATTGCAATTCATTACCGATCAGAACATATACTCCCTGCACAGTATGAGTTTCTTTTTTTTCCTTACCGTTTTCGTCCTCAACAGTCTCTGTCACCTGTTTTTCATGAACTGCATTCTTTGGAACATATATCCCCTCATATGTATTTATTACAATCGAAATATCATCCGTTCGTATTCTTGACATCTCAGTGTTCATATAATTCCCACGAAGTATTACAACCGCATTCGATGTCTTTGATTCCTGGTTTACAGAATAAACATCTACATCAATATTTGTATTATTAACGGTGGGAATTTCCACACTCAGATTATATGATGTTTTTATCCTCAGAGCATCCTCTGCACTTACCTCACAAGCAATATACCAATAAACTCCCTCGATCGCTTTGCCGATCACATTGTTATCAACCTCTTTTGCCTTGAGCTTTCCGTTAGATAAATCACCGTACTTTATATTTTCAAGATCTTTTGTTCCGTATATACCCTCATAGCCATCGGCACAGCTTACAAAATATCCCGAAACATCCGATTTTATCTGTTTCCCCTTATAGTTGGAATTACTCTTTTTAAGTTCATCAATTCTTCCCTGCAACTCATTTATCTTACTGTCAAAACCATCCGCCTTTCCTGTCACTAACTGTCTTTCGTTTATGTTGTAAAGCACATCATCCACATTTTTTTCCGCCTCGGATAAATCGCCGTTATAAACATTATAGTTTATCTGTGATAGATAGGTATTAATGTTTTTATCTATATCATCAGGTGAGATCGTAACATTTTCTGTTGAATTACCATTAAGCTGCCTTAATGCGGCAATCTGCGTTTCGAGCCTTTCTATTATTTTTTCGTTTGCTGCAACATCCCCACTTGAGTAAACATCTGCAACCGCCTCTCCCTTTGATATTTTTTCCCCGTCATCTATACAATAGGAAACATAGCCGTTATCTTTATTTGTGATAAGCTTTTCATCACGGATAAAATAGCCGTTGACAGAAATCGAATCTGATACCGTCATTAAATTAGCCGTCTGTGTTTCTATCTGGGTGAAATTCGCTTTTATAATAACCGAAACGATATACGCTATAAGCAATAACGTGATAACTGCAACGGCTACCTTTTTTATTATCACTGTTTTATCCTTATCCATTTTTTCCCCCGAATTGAATAATTTAAAATATATTCTACCACTTTTTTAAGGGCTTGTAAATATCAGATATCCCCTTGGGTATCAAAAATTCTCTTTGCTTCCTCAAATACATCATGACATTCGTCTGCCTCTATCCAATTTATACATTTATCATGCCTAAACCATGTCAACTGCCTTTTTGCATAATGCCTTGTTGCTTGCTTTAGTCTGCCGACAGCCTCATCAAGTGAAATTTTTCCGTCAAAATACGGCTTCAGTTCCTTATAACCTATTGCTGCTGAAGCAGTATTTCCCACATTTGTAAGATAAAATTCCCTTGCCTCACTGACAAGTCCCCTTTCGAGCATTATTTCCACTCTTCTGTTTATCCTGTCATACAGCCTTTGCCTGTCTGCATATGTAAGTCCTATGACGGTATAATCATATGGTGACGGCACAAGTCTTGAACGTCGTATATGCTCACTCATCGTTATCCCTGTTGTTTCATATATTTCTATTGCACGTATAATTCGTTTTCCGTTTTGCGGCAAAAGTGAGGACGCTGCCTCGGGGTCAAAATTTGAAAGGTATTCAAGCATTTTTTCCCCGCCATCATTTTCATACTGCTGATTAAGCTTTTTTCTCAGTTCCGAATCAATTTCCGCATCGGAAAATTTAATATTTTCAAGAAACGAACGTATGTACAAACCTGTTCCTCCGCAGAGTATGGGAAGTCTCCCCCTGCTGTTAATGTCCGCCGCTGCCTTATGTGCAAGCTCTACATAATCGGATACGGAAAATTCCACACTCGGTTCAAGAAAATCCATAAGATGATGAACTATCCCATGTTTTTCCTTCTCTGTCGGCTTAGCGGTGGCAATATTCATTCCCTTATATATCTGCATGGAATCAGCGGAAATAATTTCACCGTTATAATGCTGTGCAAGGCGGATTGCAAGCTCCGTTTTTCCCGAAGCCGTAGGCCCCACGACAGCAAGCAGCTTTATTTTGTTTATATCCATAAATTATCCTCTGTCACTGTCAATTATAAGCCCCAATGCATCAACCGCTGTCCTTATGGCGAGATCGGTCCTGTCGCTTCCGTCTGTATGCGGAACGGATTTTACCTGATTCCACATTACATGAAGTACACAGCCCATTTTTATCCTACGCACAGCCGCCACCGTAAACAATGCTGCTGTTTCCATTTCAGACGCAAGCACCCCAAGCCTTTTCCATGCATCCCATTTATTCAGAAGCTCATACGAAACGGGCATACTTTCGGGACTGTGCTGTCCGTAAAATGAATCCTTGCTTTGTATCACACCCGTATGGTATTTCATTTTATTATTTTGGGCAGCCCTGACCAATGCACAAACCATATCGAAATCTGCACAGGCGGGGTATTCCACAGGTGCATATTCTCTTGATGTACCTTCCATGCGTATTGCCGCTGTCGGTATTACTATATCTCCTCCCGACACCTCGGCACTTATCCCTCCGCACGTACCGATGCGTACAGCCTTTTTTAATCCAATAAGTGAAAGTTCCTCAAGCGCTATCGCAGCCGAGGGTCCGCCTATTCCGGTTGAGGTTATTATAACATCCTCATTATTTATCTTTCCGACAAAGGACTTGAATTCCCTGTTCTGTGCGAGAAAATGCGGAGAGTCAATATATTGCGCAATTTTATCTACTCTGCCCGGATCCCCCGGAAGTATCGCATATTTAATATTCATTTCAATCGGAATATTCAGGTGCATAAGCATTTTTTCGTTCAATTCGATCACCCTTTCCTGATGTCAGAACATACCCTTGCGTTTCAGTATAATATACATTATAAGCATAAGTCCGGCGGATAATAAAAGCGGAAACCACCACAGACTGTCAAGCGGCAAACCGCCTATTATATTCATTCCGTACATTCCCGTTATGACAGTAGGAACGGAAACGAGAAGCGTAAGCGAAGCCTGTATTTTCATTACCGAATTTAGGTTATTTGAAATAATCGAGGCAAAAACATCTATCGTTCCGTTGAGAATATTAAGATAAAGCGCCGCCATATCAACAGCCTGCTTTATCTCTATAAGCACATCCTCAAGCAGATCCTGATCATCCTCATACAGCTTTATATATCTTCCTCTCATTATTTTTTCCAATGTAACCTCATCAGCCTTGAGTGAGGAAGAAAAATATACAAGGGATTTTTCTATATCAAGAAGCTGATTAAGCTCCTTGTTTTTCGTTGAGCGGCGAAGATTTCTCTCAATGCGGTTGCTTATCATATCTATCTGTTTTAGGTACTGAAGATATTTTGATGCCATTCTCAACATAATATGCAAAACAAAATGAGTTTTGTAATGTGTGAGAACATTACGTACAACCCCCTCCGAAAACTCCGTTAGTATGGTGCTTTCTTTTACGGAAACGGTTATTACATTATTTTTTGTTATCATTATACCGATAGGCATTGTTGAATAGGATATACTCCCCGACGCCTTTTCGACAACAGGCATATCCATAATTATGAGCGTGGTATCATCCTCGCTGTCTATATGGGCGGATTCCTCCTCGTCAAGTGCGGAACGCAGAAGCTCCGGCGGTATATTGAAAAAATCAAGAAGGTACTGTACCTCATCATCCTCGGGTGCAGTACAATTTACCCAACAGCCGATCTCATAATAATTGATTTTTTCGATCCTGCCGTTGACGGTTTTATAATAATTTATCATACAAATCGTCCTTTCCGTATGCGGGGCAATACGGCAATGCATAATACTCCACATTTATAAATCTGATTAAATATCGACCGTAAGGGTCACTCATGCATTACCACCTCCGTAACGGTTCAGACTGACATAAAAACTATTATAATTATAAACATTCCTTCCCACATAATCAAGAGCAAATTTCATATCACATACTATATTATTTTAAATTTTATATATAAAACAAAAACCGCCTGTTATGCTTATCCTGCATAACAGACAGCTTTTACCAAACAAAAACAATTATTATTTCATCTTTAGTCACCTGAGATACTTTTCAAAAAAGCTCTGAATTTCATCGAACGGTATGATACTCATATCATCATATAGATCCGTATGAACTGCACCCGGGATTATCATAAGCTCCTTATTGTCGCCCTTGAGTCTCTTATAAGCATCCTTGCTGAAATAGCACGAATGTGCCTTTTCCCCGTGTATCATAAGTACGGCACTTCGTATTTCGTCGCTGTAACAAAGAATAGGCTGGTTTATAAACGACATACAGCCGATTTTATTCCAACCACCATTAGAATTTAGTGAACGCTTGTGATAACCCCTTTTTGTCTTGTAATAGTCATAATAATCCTTGACAAAGAAAGGTGCATCTTCGGGAAGCGGGTCAACAACTCCTCCGCCAAGCTCATAGCTGCCGTTTTTGAAATCTCTTGTTCTCTGCTCGTTAAGTGCCTTGCGTGTGTTATATCTGTCATCGGGATTATCATTTGCATCAAAATACCCGTTTGCATTGACTCTGCTCATGTCATACATTGTTGATGTAACAGTTGCCTTAATCCTTGTATCAAGTGCGGCAGCATTAAGCGCCATGCCTCCCCAACCGCATATGCCGATTATGCCTATTCTTTCACTGTCAACATTATCCAAAACTGAAAGGAAATCAACGGCTGCTTGAAAATCCTCAGTATTTATA
>CANRAN010000048.1 GCA_947628595.1 uncultured Clostridia bacterium
AACGGTGTATTTTGCGGAATTTGTGTAGGCGAAAGAAACGGTTATGCCGCTGTTCAGCTCAGCGGCTATGTAAAGGTCGCCTTTGATAGCGCACCGGCCGTCGGATATACCAAGCTTGTCGGAAAAAGCGGCAAAGTGAGTACGGATACATCGACTGGCAGGGAATACCTTGTTGTGGATATTGATACTGTTGCTAAGACAGCAGGAATTATACTTTGATTTGGAAGGAGATAAATAATTATGGCATATTATGACACTATAAAGCCAGAAAAGGGTATGTACGGAGGTACAAAATCTTTTACGCAGATACTTGAGGAGCTTGACCCGTCGGAAAATTATAAGGGAAGTGACCTTGAGGGACTGGATGCATATCAGCGTCAGCTCAAAAGATATGATATCAAGGTCGGGGGCGGTAATTCCGATTGTGTGCAGAAGTTCTTTCAAAGCTCGGACAGTGCTGCACTTTTCCCCGAATATGTATCAAGGGCTGTAAGGCAGGGTATAGAAAGAGCTGATGTTCTTTCGGATATTATCGCTACTAAGACTGTTATTGATGGTATGGATTACAGATCTGTCGTTTCCGATCCGTCTGATGATGATAAGCAGCTTAAGCCTGTTGCGGAGGGGGCATATCTTCCGCAGACAACAATAAAAACAAGCGGTCAGCTTGTTAAACTGCAAAAAAGAGGCAGAATGCTTGTTGCCTCCTATGAGGCCATCAAATTTCAAAAGCTTGATCTGTTTACTGTGACACTCAGGCAGATTGGGACACATATCGCACGAGAACAGCTTAAGGATGCTGTTGATGTTCTTATAAACGGTGACTCGACAAGTGCCGCTGCCGGTACAGTTTCCGCAGCCTCTGCCGGAAATGTTGCCTATCAGGATCTTGTTAAGCTTTGGGCGGAGCTTTCACCGTATGAAATGAATACACTACTTGCACCGACAGCGGTTATGACTAAACTGCTTTCAATGAACGAAATGAAGGATGCCCATGCCGGTCTTGATTTCCACGGAAGCGGAAAAATGATTACTCCGCTCGGAGCAAGACTTTTACATATTCCCTCTATATCCGGTGATAAGATAGTAGGTCTTGATAAAAACTGTGCTCTTGAAATGGTTCAGTCGGGTGATGTTGTGACCGATTACGATAAGCTTATAGACAGACAGCTTGAAAGAGCTTCAATAAGCTGTATTACGGGCTTTGCTAAAATATTTCCCGATTCGGTTAAGGTGCTTAACTGCTGATTGGAGGGATGACGGTTGAATATGGAGGAAATACTCAGAATATTCTGCCGTCTGTCCGGTCTGGATTATGAGGATGCGGCTGATTTCCGTTTTATGTGTGATACGGCACTCAGCTATATCAGGGCACGCATAAAACACGGTAGTGATATAGAATTCTACGGCGGCAGAATTAATTTTGCCGCCGCCGCTCTTGCATATTACAGATATGTCCTGTGGAGTCTGACAGACGGTGTTGCAAATGAGATAAATGTCGGAGAAATAAGAGTAAAGCATGGGGGGAGCAGTGAGCTTGAGGCGGCTGATAAGCTTTGCAGGGAGACTTTTGCGGATTTGGGAGATATTCTTGAAAGTGAAAATTTTGTTTTTAATTCATTTGAATGATATGCAGGTGATTATATGAATGGTCTTATTGATAAGGCGATTAAAAGTCTTGGGACTGACTGCTGCATAAACGGTAAAAGCGGCTATGCCGTTATATTCCCCGAAAGATATACCCAAAGAATAATCGGAGGGGTAGAAATTTCCTCACACGGCAGGGCAGATCCGAAAAAATATTTTATATACTGCAATATCGGGTTAGGACACGGGGTTCGATATGGTGATATTGTCAGTGATAATGAAAATGCATACTATATATTATGGAGCGATGAGGTAAAAAGTAAATTTGGAGACTATGTGAAAATATGTGCAAGGATGGTAAAAAGGGGTGACAAATATATATGACGTTTGCTGAGGATATGTATTCAAAGTCCTTGAACGATACATCATTTTCGGAAATGAAGTCTGTGCTCGACAAAATAGCAGGAGAACTGCCGTTTCCGCTTGAAAAACCGTATGTCAGCTTCGGAACAGAATATGAAAACGCAAGCTGTCTTTTGGGAAATGGGGACAGTATGGTAATCGGCGAGGTCATGGTGGTAAATGTTGCGGTTAGTGAGGAATTTGATGAGAACTATTGCAGGGAACGTGCAAGGGAAGTTGCACTTGCCGTTATGAAACTCGATACGGGTAAAAGAATTATTTCTGTAACAGTCGGCAGGTGTGAGTATAATGACACGGTAGGATGCTATAACATAACAATCAAATTCGGGCTTCGTGAGGTGCGGAGAAACGGGGGTGACTGAGCATATATACTGAAGATGTGAGTATATGCGGTAGGGATGTAAACATATATATCGACGGAAAAAAGCTCCTTCAGGCGGAGAATGTAGAGATACGGAAAAAATCGGAAATACACAATATCCGCTCGTGCTTTTTTGGGGATGATATCGCACATATAAGAAGACGGTGCAGCTATAAGGTTACTATGACAGGACTGAGTTTTAAGAAACCGTTTGAAAGCTGCTGTTTCGCCGATCTTGATAACTTTACAATGACGGTGGAAATTGAAAACAAAAGATATACGCTTAATAATTGTCTGTGGGACGATTTTTATGCGGCCGCAGACAGTGAAAAATTTAGAGAACATATAAGCGTCATCGCTATGAATATGAAATTGGAGGATATATGAAGGAAATAAAAGCAGAGCTTACAGAGGCTATGGTATCCGAGCTTGGAAAGGATAAAACATCGGAGTTAAGGAATATATCGGAAATGCTGAGGTGTGATATGCTAAGATATAACAAAATTCTTGATGTCGAGGAGGAAATAGATGAGGACTGACGGAAAAATGAGCTATAAGGATTATGTCTTCCCTGTTAATCCTTCCATTATAAAAATAAGTCATCGAAGAAAAGTCTCAAAGGCAAGTGTTCCGAACGGATATGATACGGTGAGTGATATGGGAGGATCATGCCGCATTATAACCGGAGAGGGTGAATTTTTCGGGAACTGTTGTGTCGATGATTTTCTTGCTCTTAAGGCTGTTATGGATAAGGGCGGCGGGGGAATGCTTTACATTCCCTCGCAAAGCCCTATATATGCAATGCTTGAGGAACTGAATCTTATTGCGGAGGATTGCGAAGGGGTTATCCGTTATAATTTCAAATTTGTCGAAAGCTTTGAAGAACATCATGAGGAGCGTAATTTATATTGCTATGGAGATAGGAATCAATGTCTATGGGATATTTCCTATATATACGGAATACATATTGATATTCTCAGAGAGCTTAATCCGCATATAAAAAGACCCGATATACCTATATATCCGTGGGAGAAGGTGAGGCTGTGCTGAAATATATATTGACGGATATAAATGATATTGAAACGTCATTTAAAAATCCGATTAGTATGAGTATCGTTTCGTCAGAGGATGCTCCGGCTGACAGTTTTAAGGCGATTTTTGCCGTCAGCGGAAAAATACCTGAAATATATTCCGTTAAGGTGCTTAAGGGGGGAGAGGTAATTTTTTTCGGGTTTGTTGACGAGCAGATTGAAACTTTTGCTGATAATGGAATTTTAATCGAAATAAGAGCAAGGGGTCCCGCATCTGTTTTGCTTGATAATGAGGCAATGCCACAGACATATTGTATGCCAACAATGAAAATACTGTATGAAAGACACTTCAGACCGTTAGGTTTTAAGGGTGTTAAAGGAGGAGAAAAGGCCTTCCCGGGAGATCTTGTTATTTCAAAGGGAATGAGCGAATGGCAAGTGCTGAGTAATTATTGTGAAAAATTCTGTAAAAGTAAGCCCGTTATCAGAGATGATCTTGTTATAGAAACCGGGGAAAATTATCAGCCGGATATGATATATATCGGGGAAAACAGCCCAATTATAAAAATGAGCAGAACAATTAACAGAGGTGCACCGATATCTGATATATATGCAAGAACATACATCGCCGGTGGCTATGATATGTATTTTCAAAATGAAATGGCAAAGAATCATAAAATAAACAGAAGAAGATATTTTAATTGTGCAGACAGTAAATATAAATCAATACTGTATGCAGATAACATAATAAAAAGTACCAACAGGAAATATGAGAGCTACTTTATAGATATCAGTGGTATTCTTGGCTGCAAGGTGCGTGACAGGTTACAGATTAAAAATAAAAGGGGAGAAATGAGGATAAATGAACTTCATTATATACTTGACAGCAGCGGTGAGCATACAAGAATATATGCGGAGGTGATTGTATAATGTGGATATCGAAAAATATTACCTCTCATGGCGGCACAGGGGCGGCTTCGGCAGGAGCTGTGGGACATAGTGCTAATCTCAGGGTTTCTGCTGCTTCTGCCGGGGGAATTGAAAAATGTGCAATGATGACACCGCCCGGAATTTACAGTCTTCCTACAAACAGTCAGCCATCGGTTGTATTGCAGACACAAAACGGTCCGGTCTGTATCGGTATGCGAATGAATTCCTATCCCGGAGAAATCGAACCGGGTGAAATAATTCTGGAATCTATGGGAGGTGCTCAGATCAAGCTTTCAAATGACGGAGTTGTTTATATAAACGGAAAGGAGTTTAATTGGGATGGATATGGCAATTAATCCTGCCGGTGATTTTGATATCGATAGCGGCAAACCCTATGAAATTGAAGGCACAGAGGAGATTATGCAAAGAATATATATATGCCTGTCCGCACATCGGGGGAATTTTATATATGATCGTGAGCTTGGAGGGGAGCTTTATAAAATCGAAGTTTCCGAAAATGGTGCCGAGAATATTCTGGAGGTACAGGCAAGGGAGGCAATTAAATGTATCCCAGATGCGGAAATATGTGAGATACATATTGTTAATGGCATTGTATATGCTCTTGTCAGTGTAGACGGATGGATTCGTAATATTGCAATAAGGAGGAATTGAATTGGCGTACAGTTATGATGAAATACTTGAAAGAATGGAAAATAAGTATCATGAGCTTACCGGTCATGAGCCGGCGGAATGTGGGGATATCGGGATAAGGTTGAAGCTTCTTGCAGGAGAGCTTTATTCTCTGAATAGTAATTTTGAATGGCTGAAAAAACAGATGCTATTTACCACGGCAACGGGTGAGCAGCTTGATATGTATGCAATGCAAAGGGGTATAAAAAGAATACAGGGAAGTAGGGCAGGCGGAGAATTGTCAATTGTGCTTGATACACCGTTGGATTATGATATGGATGTTCCCATAGGTACTTTATGTACAACCTCGGACGGCAGTCTTAATTATGTTATTGATGAGCCTGCAACGATAAAACGAGGGGTTGTAAGAACAATATGTCATGCATCTGCAGAGCATAGCGGAAAAAAGTATAATGTTCCCAAAAATGTCATTACAACCATGGTTACATATTATTCTGTCGGAATGTATATAGAAAACGGAACTTCATTCAGTGGAGGTACCGATGATGAAACAGACGAGGAATTGAGAGAAAGAATAGCGGAAAGTTATAGAAATGTATCAAACGGTGCGAATGCTGCATATTACCGGGAGCTTGCTCAAAGTGTTGATGGGGTTCAGTCGTGCTCCATTGTTGAAAGCAGCACAAGTGGTAGTGCAACTATTTTCGTTGCCGGCAGAGGGGACAAATGCACGAGGGAATGCCTTAGCGAGGTTGCAAAAAGAATAGAGTCCGGACGTTGTCTGGGACAGAAAGTGAATGTTTTCAATGCGAATGTTATAACGTACAATGTTGATGTCAGCATAGCTGTGAAATCCGGTTATGAGAGCGAAGAAGTTATTGAAAATGCAAAGGCTAACATAAGATCCTATTTCGATTCACTGTATGTTGGGCAGGGTGTTATTCTTGCCGGAATAGGAAGGGCACTTATAGATACGGACGGGGTTGAGAATTACGTTTTTAACAATATGCAGGATAAATCCGCTGCGGAGTCTGTAATTATGGTGCTTGGAAATCTTACAGTAGGAAGTATGTGAGGTGTGACATTTGAGCGAATTTGAAATGATGTCAGAAAGGCTTGAGCAGACAGGCCTATATGATGTTTCCGAGGGGAGCGGAGTATATGCAGAGCTTATGTCTTATGCAACAGGATTGGATCTTTTTTTTGATGAGATTGAAAAAATCAGGAGGGATATTTTTTTTGATATTTCCGAGGGGAGTGAGCCGGGGATATATGAGAGGCTGATGTCGGTGTGCAATTTTGATAAATCGGCGGAGGGAAGAAAACGAAGTGTGATTAGTACGCTTTCAATTACAAACAGGGATTTTACCGCTGACGGCATAAAGAAAATTTTGGGAATTTATAATATTGACGGTGGTGTGGTAGAGCAGGATGGAAATATTATTATTAATTGTACAAGTAAGCTCAGTGAAAGCGAACTCAAGGCGATAAATGAGGATATTCAACGTTTTGCACCGATTTGCAAAAAAATTGAAATAATAAGTGCTGAATAAAAGTTGTAATTTTATACGCAAAAAGGCTGTCCGTTCTCGGCGGACAGCCTTAAATTATTTACTTGTTTACTGTTGATTAGGAATTAGTTCTTTGAAGAAGCCTTCTTAGTCATAACAACAGCAGTACCAAGGGAAGCAAGGACAACAGCTACAAGAGCAATAGCAGATGTTGTGTCACCTGTTGCAGGAGTTGCTGTATCCTTATCCTGCGTTGTGTCAGCAGGAGCTGCGGTTGAAGTTTCTGTCGAAGTCTCAGTTGAGGATTCGGTTGCAGCACTGTCGTCTACCTTCTCGAACTGATCATAACCTGCGTAGAGGAATTCCCACTCCACTTCGCTGGGATCGAGATCAGCGTTCGGATCTGCTACAGCATCAGGGTTCATCTGGTTTGTGTCAAGGAATACTCTGAATTTGATGTGGTCTCCCGGCTGAACGTCCTCTTTGATTGCAAGGTTGCACTGGCAGTCAAATACACGGCAGTGCTCGGGCTCGTAGTTTGCCCAGTTTTCATTCCAGCTATTGTCAAGACGAACCTTGAACTGGAAGTGCTGCTCACCTGTGGGCTTATCATCTTTGTTCCAGTCAGTTATCCAGTCAGCCTCAACGGAGGGAATATCAATCATAGCTTCCCAAATGCCATCACCGTCATCATCGTTCATAGGAATATCCTTGCCTGCTTCCCAGTTCGTAAAGGTGCCGGAAACACCGACAGTGTGACCTTCATTCTTGATCTTGTCGGTTGCCTTAGATGCAGAAACGCTCAACGCAGCCGTAGCTACCAACGAGGCAACAAGTGCTGAACAAACAGCAATCTTTAAAACTTTTGAATTTCTCATTGTTAAAATCCTCCTAAAAATATTCTTGGATACCTCTCAAGTATCATTATCACGATTGTATCATCTTTACATTCAAAAATCAAGAGAAAATTAGAAAAATAATTATGTAAAATTTTGCAAGGTTTATATTTTTAAGTAATTTAGTAAAATTTGTTGATATCAGGTTCACTTGAGTGGGATTAATTTTGCATAATTTTTAAATTTTTTGTTAATTTGCAACATAAGATAACTTTAATATTAATGCAAAATAACAATAATATATTATAATTTAATAAAATAATGGTATAAATATACAATAATTTAGCTGATATTATACTCGATTATGTATAAAATACATATGAAATTTGATGTTTTAAACAAAGAAATAAATTAATTTTCGTATCTGAAAATGATAATTGCCCAAAGCCTTATACCATAAAATAGGTTATCGGCGGGGATAAAATTCGTTATTCTCTATGTATATACATGGCGGAAACAGGGCATGATACTGTTGCCGGAATTAACGGTAGGAAGAATTATTTGGAGGAATAATTTATGAAGGATCCTAACAGAAGTATAGAATGTACTGTTGAACAGTGTCAGTATCACTGCACAGATTGCGACTATTGTTCGCTCAATACTGTAAGAATAGGTACGCACGAGTCAAACCCGACAGAGGAGCAGTGCGTGGACTGTATGTCATTCAGGGTAAAGGACTAAATTTGGCTGCAGCTACTGAACAACGACCTGTTATAAAAAATTAATATAATTGCCCGACCGTTAGATAACCACAAAATTGATAGCAGTCGGGCTTGTCTTTTGCATAAATTTTAAATTAAGTGTTATAGTAATTGTACAGATACATTTTTCATTATTTCAGGCAAAGAAATTCTTGACAAATGCAACTATAAAGTCTGCAAAGTAGACAGTTGCAGCAAGTATCAGAAGGAAACCGATAAAAGAAAAAATACGTATAATTCTTGCCTTACCGGGAGAAAGTTCCTCTTCTTCTTTCGCAGCCTCTTTCTTGGTTTTGTTAAGCTTTTCTATATCATCTTTATTTATTTCCGGTATGTTATCTTCTGTGATGGCTCCTATTCCGACCAATACATCTACAGCGTCCTGATATGCACTTACGGGGACGAATACCTCACAATTTTCGGGTGGTGCCGAATTTAGTATCCTTATGCCTGTTTCCCGTTTTTCGTTCTGATATGAATATGGTATGTCCGCACTTTCGAGAGCGGCTCTTATCCTTTCAAGCTCAAAGCCGTTTGCCGTTATGATATAAACAGGGGAAAAATGGTTTGGCTCATCTATAAGTTTCCTGTTACAGGAAGGACACCTTTCGCCCTCGAAATCAAAATAAATTTTTTTACATTTAGAACAATATTTCATTATTATGCTCCGTTCAAGATTTCATTTTTCTTTTAATTTTTATTATATAACAATTTGTATAAAAGTCAATGTTTTTACGGAGCGGATTTCAACAGCCACTCGAAAAATGTTGAAAACAGTCTGTTTCGGGATAAAATATTAAAATTTTGTAATAAAATAGTTACATATTGAAATGTAAATATTACCAAAAATTAACCTTGATTTCT
>CANRAN010000049.1 GCA_947628595.1 uncultured Clostridia bacterium
GGCGGCTGTGCAGGCTGTTCCTGTGACTCAGCAGGATTCGTTGTCCACTGTCTCTTTGTTCTCTGCTCAGGCTGCTGCATTGGCGGCTGTGCAGGCTGTTCCTGTGACTCAGCAGGATTCGTTGTCCACTGTCTCTTTGTTCTCTGCTCAGGCTGCTGAACAGCACGATTTACCGTAGCAGTTGTATTCGGATTTACCCCCTGTCTTTTTTCTACATTTATTTTTGCCCCCGAACGTGTCGTTCCCGGTGGCGTAGCATCAGCGCTGTTAATATCAGGAAGTCTGTCTTCAACATCTTCCTGTTCGATTGGTGTGAGCTTGACCGCAGGAGTCTTACGAATCTGCTCTATGGTTATTTCTCTTTCCGGCTGCATGGGAGGAAGTGCACTATCAAGCTTTTCAGCTTCTATCGGAGTAAGCTCTACCGCCGGAGTATTTGCAATTTTTGACAATGGAACAGGTTTTTCTATCTCTATTGGGGGCAACACTTTCCCTTCATCCTGTGATTGAATATCAGGCAGCTCATCACTTTCCTGTGTAGGCTGCCATTCCCCCGTGCGCTGTCTTGCATAGGCTTCAGCCTGCGGTACAGATTGCACCTCGACAACTGCCTCGCTCTTTGTCGATACTGTCTGTTGTTCCGACACAGATATCTGTTGAACCGTCTCGGACTCCGCTCTCTGCTGTACCGCCCCGGACTCCGATTCCTGTTGAATTGTTTCTTCTCCAACCTCCGAAGCAGCCTCAGCCTTCCTGCGTTCCTCTTCCATTTCTTCGGCAGTTTTGTTTTCCTTTACATTGAAGCCGCAAAACGGACAATTCTGTCCATTATTGATAATTTGGCATCCACATCCGGGACAATTCATAAGTAACGACATATTAATCTCCCCTAAGTCAATTTTATATCAGCAAACAACCGCACAATTACCATGCTTATATGATTATTATACAATATTCTTATCAAACAGTCAATATTTTCGATAAAAGAGAACATATATTATCTCAATCCGCATTTGCCTTTGCTATTTCGTCAATCTGATTTCTTATTCTCAGAAACGCATCTGTAACAACGGGGTCAAACTTTTTTCCCCTCTGCTCCTTTATATTTTCAAATACAACCGAGGTGGGCAGTGCCGCCTTATAGCTCCTCTTTGCAACAAGTGCATCGAAATAATCCGCTATCGTCATTATTCTCGCACACAACGGTATTTCATCCCCGGAAAGACCATAAGGATAACCCGAGCCGTCCCAACATTCATGATGATAGAGTGCAACAGATTTAGCAACCTTGAGAAATTCCTCATCCTCAATATCCGCCATTGCCTCTTCTATTATTTTCTTACCGTTTATAGTATGCTGTTTTATCGTGTTAAATTCTGACTGTGTAAGTCTTCCAGATTTGGTGAGTATGGAATCCGGTATTGTAATTTTTCCTATGTCATGCAAAGGTGCGGACATCATAACATCGTGCATATATCTCTCGTCAAGTATATCCCTGTAATTTCCGTTTCTCTTAAGTTCCTTGACAAGCACCTCTACATATTCGCTTGTACGCTTGACGTGTTTTCCGGTGCTGCCGTCCCTTGCCTCTATTATATTAGCAAAGCTTATTATCATCTGATTCTGCATTTCATAAATTGTATTTGTCTTTTCATTTACACTTGTATCGAGCTCACTTCTTTTTTTATCAAGTGAATGTACAACACGACCGGTAAATATATGCGTTACCGTAAAGCTTATAATACAGTTTATCACAAGGAGAACAATCGAAATATTCTCCGAAAGCTTATAATACGGTTCAATGTCATTAAAAAATATTACCAAGTATATAAATGTAACAGAGGCAATTAATATAATAAGTCCCCTGAGATAATGATAAAGCTTTCCTTTCATCCTTATAAACACCGTTATAAACATAAGCGGTATCAGAAGATACTGAAATCCCGGGGAAAGTCCGAACATTCTTACCGCACAAATCTGATGCATAAAAAGCTCCACCCCGGCAAGAAGAACACAAAGAAACCATGATCCTTTGAAGTGTCTGAGTATTATAACAAATGCCGTATATAGCAGGACACATACAAGATCCAAGATTATCATCATCGGTATTTTAAGATACGAGAATATTACCATGTACGCACTATGCAAAACAAGGCACGCAAGAAAAAAGATATTCAGCGGCGCACTGAAATAGGCAAAATCCGCATAATCCTTATCATCATTATAAACGGGCGTACCTGTAAAAAAATCTATAATCTTATTTCGTGACACACGAACCACCTCTGAATATCTTGCAAAGACAATTTTAAATTTCCTTTGAAATATTAAAACCTGCAATTTTATTAGATTATACTATATTTTCCAACAAAATTCAATAGTATTTATTTATTTTTTATACAATACGGAGGTTTATCCAATATGTTTCTTATTATAAAGAAAAAAATCATTATTACCTTCCTAATCGGCATATTTATCGCCGCTGTATGTACTTCCCTGACCTTTTATTCTCTACCTGCACAGACGGATGCAGTGCAGCTAAGGCTGCCTATAATCATGTACCACGGACTTATGGAAAAGGAAAACCGGCAAAACGAATATATGATTGATCCCGATAATCTCGAGCAGGATCTCAAATATCTTTCCGACAACGGATATAATACGGTATTTTTGTCAGAGCTTATCGAACATTTTGAAAACGGAGCCCCACTCCCCGAGAATCCTGTTATTATCACATTTGATGACGGCTACCTCAATAATTATACCTATGCATACCCTATTTTAAAAAAGTACAAGTCAAAGGCTGTTATATCCCCTATCGGTCTGTCTGCTGATGATGCAGAGAACGAGGAGTACCGAAGTCCGCTTTGGTCGCAGTGTACATGGGAGCAGCTTAAGGAAATGTCGGACAGCGGGCTTGTTGAAATACAGAACCACACATATAACCTTCACAAGTTGACGGGTAATTCCAAGGGTGCAGCGGCAAAAAGCGGTGAATGTTATGAGGAATATAAAAAACGTCTTAGTATTGACCTCACAACTGCTAATAACAGAATAAAGGAAAAAATCGGTAAATCTCCATGTGCCTTTGTATACCCGTTCGGTGCAAAAAGTGAAAGTACCGAGGAAATAGTACGTTCTTTGGGATTTAAAGCCATTTTAGATTGCGAAAATAAAATGAACTATATTTCGGGCAAGGAAGATCTTTTTCATCTGCACAGATTTTTACGACCTAACAATCTTAGCTCTGAGGAGTTTTTCAGTGAAATTATGAATAAATAATCCGTGTCGGATCATATCATTACAATAAACTTAATATGGAGGATATAACTATGCCGATAATTTACCTTAGTCCGTCAACGCAGGAATATAACCCATATGTAGATGGAGGAAACGAAGAATATTATATGAATCTTATTGCCGATGCGATGCTTCCCTATCTTGATGCCTCGGGTATTGAATATGTAAGAAATGATCCGAGCAAAACAGTAAACAATTCCATTTCTCAATCCAATTCGGGGGTATATAATTTTCATCTTGCAATCCACTCAAATGCCTCCCCTGCTTCAAGTGCGGGAAGGAATCAGGGAACACAGATCTACTACTACCCTAATTCCTCACAGAGCAAACGTGCCGCCGATATTTTTGAGGAAAATTTCAAAAAGATATATCCTAATCCTACACTTGTCAAGACTGTGCCAACAACAAGTCTCGGCGAGGTTGCAAGAACAACAGCGCCTGCTATCCTTATCGAAGTTGCATATCATGATAACCGTGAGGATGCACGTTGGATAAGAGAAAATATCGGCGAAATTGCGGAAAATCTTGCACAGTCCACAGCAGAATTTTTGGGGGTGCCGTTCCGCACGCCGTCGGGTGTCCGAACAGGTACAGTTGTAACTCAGAATACCTCACTTAATCTAAGAAGTGAGCCATCCGTAAGCTCAGAAGTACTTGCCTCCATTCCAAAGGGAACAAAGCTTTCCATAATAGGCTCTGACGGTAATTGGTATCTTACAAGGTATAACGGAATACAGGGCTATGTATCCTCACAATTTGTTAAGATCGATTAAAAATAAATAATAAAGGCTATTTACAAACAGAAAAAAATATGCTATATTATAGATAATCAGTAATGATTACTGATTTAATACGTTTAACAAATGATATATTGCCCACGAGGTGATGATTATGACCCAAAAACGCAATTTCAGTGCAAAAAGAGAAGCCATATATAATGCACTCGTTTCAACAAAACTACATCCCTCTGTTGAGTGGATATATCATAAGCTCAAGCCGACTATCCCCAATCTCAGTCTTGGAACTGTGTACAGGAACCTTAATGTACTCAGAGAAATGGAACTTGTTAAATCTGTGGGTGTGGTTAACGGTCAGGAACGCTTTGATGCCGATATGTCGCAGCACCCCCATTTTATATGCACAAAGTGTTTTCGTGTTATTGATGTTCCTGTGGGCAAAAATTTTTTCGAGGCTAATGCCTATGAATATATTTCCGACGAATATGACGTCGAAATCCAAAGTCATAGTTTGGCTTTCTATGGCATATGCAGAAGCTGCCCGAAATAATTCTGTAATCTGACAATATATATATTGTTGGAATATAAATAATAATTTTTTAAAATCGGAGGAAACAGAAATGAAAAAGTTTGTATGTCAGGTGTGCGGTTATGTTTATGAGGGAGAGACAGCTCCGGAGCAGTGTCCTGTCTGTAAGGCACCCAAGGAGAAATTCAAAGAGATGTCTTCCGACACTTCATTTGCTACTGTTCATGAGCTTGGCTCTGCAAAGGGTGTTGATCCCGAAATATACAAGGAGCTTGTTGCCAACTTCAACGGCGAATGCAGTGAGGTAGGTATGTATCTTGCTATGGCAAGACAGGCTGACAGAGAGGGATATCCCGAGATTTCAGCAGCATTTACAAAGTATGCATTTGAGGAAGCTGAACACGCTGCAAAGTTTGCAGAACTTCTCGGTGAGGTTCTCACAGACAGCACAAAGAAAAATCTTCAGATGAGAGTAGATGCTGAAACAGGTGCCTGTGCAGGTAAATTTGAGCTTGCAAAGAAAGCTAAAGCTCAGAATCTTGATGCTATCCATGATACTGTACATGAAATGGCTAAGGACGAGGCTCGTCACGGTGCCGGCTTTGCAGGTCTTTTGAAGAGATATTTCGGCGAGTGATTATTCGGTATAATCCTATCTTTAACAGATTATACCGTGCCTCAGATATTTTAGGCTTGTAATTTTTATATGCCCGACCATTAGTTAATTTAATGGGCGGGCATGATTTATTTTATTTTTAACACAATTATACATATTCTGATGATTCATAAGTAATATAATATGTTACTGTAATTTTTTTATTTCTCCGCTATTTAGTGCTTGATTTATTAGTCATTTTGTTGTAAAATAATTGTTATATCAAATAATTTTTGTTCATATGGGGTGAATTTATGAGTAAAGAATTTAAAATCAGGACAAAAAATAAAAACGTGTTCCTGCGTGTAAAAAAAGGACATTTTGCAACCATGCACAGCCATACCAATTATTTTATTGATGTTACGACCCAGAAAATGCGTCTTTCCGAGGCAAAAGCCGTTGCAAACGAACTTGTCAGCGAATACCGTACAAATACCATAGTTGATACCATTCTCTGTATAGACGGTATGGAGGTCATCGGGACCTGTATTGCAGACGAGCTTACAAGCGATCATTATATGAATATGAATGCCCACCAGACAATTTACGTTGTTTCACCTGAATATATCCAGGGCGGACAAATGATTTTCCGTGACAATCTTGTACCAATGCTTGCCGGAAAGAATGTACTCGTTCTCGCTGCTTCAGTAACCACAGGCAAAAGTGCGCTTGCCGCCATGGATGCGGTGAATTACTACGGTGGAAGAATTGCCGGCGTTGCCTCTATATTTGCCACTGTCAAGGAATGTGACGGTCATCCCGTAAATACCGTATTTGATCCTAACGACCTCGGAGACTACCAAAGCTACAAGCCGCACCGCTGTCCTTTCTGTGAGCAAGGTGAAAAACTTGATGCACTTGTAAACAGCTTCGGATATTCGGCGTTGTAGATTGATTTATACAGCTGATAAAAACATCCGTCCGGTTTTTTATTTAATTGACATACATTATGTGATGTATTCTACCCGTTTATTGAGGAACGATATAATGAAAAAAGTTCTTGTTACAGGCGGTACAGTTTTCATAAGCAGATATCTTGCCGAATACTATACCATTGCCGGAAATGAAGTATATGCCCTAAACAGGGCTACCCGTCCGCAACCACAGGGTGTTAGGCTTATAAAGGGTGATAAAACAAGGCTGTGTCCGGATCTAAAAAAATTTAGCTTTGATTTAGTTCTCGCTGTAAATATTTATACGGGAAATGAGATGCTCAATCTTCTCAACAGTCTTGGCGATGTCAGGGATTTTGTTTTCATAAGTTCAAGTGCTGTATATCCCGAAACAAACCCTCTCCCCTTTAATGTAAATCAACCGACAGGCATAAATTCAATATGGGGTGATTACGGCACAAATAAGATTGCTGCCGAAAATATACTGCTCAAGGAAAAGCCGGATGCCTACATTCTGAGACCGCCGTATTTTTACGGAAAATTTCAGAATCTTTATCGTGAAGGATTTGTGTTCGACTGTGCCTTGAAAAATATGTCCTTTTATATACCAAAGGACGGAAAAATGCCGCTCCAATTTTATAATGTCTATGACCTGTGCAGATTTATAGATAACTTACTTATCAGAAAGCCTGATACACATATTTTTAATGTAGGAAATAAGGATATAATTGATATAAATAAATTTGTTGAAGTATGCTATGACATAGTGGGTAAGAAATTGCATAAAATATTTGTTGATTCCTCGCATAATCAACGCAGCTATTTTCCATTTTATGATTATTCATATTATCTTGACGTTACAGAGCAATATAATATTATCCCCGATACGGTTCCCATTTATGATGGACTGAAAGAGGATTTTGAGTATTACATTGAACATCAGAATGAAGTCATGAAAAAATCCTCATACTTTGAATATATCGCCAATGTCCTGCAAAAATAAAAAACAAAACCCAACCTATCAAAACATATTGACAGGTTGGGCATTTTTTATTTATTCTTCCTTATTTTTCTTGTCATTATTTTCCTCGGACTCTTCGTCATCGTCCTTATCAATCCAACGTGAAACAAAGAAATACAATACACCTACTACAACTACCGTTGCAGCGGAAATTATAATTACAATGGTAATCCTGTTATCTCTGTTACCGGAGCCTTCCTCCTCGTTATCAGCAGTGCCGCCACCGTTATTCTCATCATCAGCAGCGGTTATACTGTTATCCGAAACCTCCTGTTCATCCCCGTAGCTTCCAACGGCTCCCGATGATGCCGGGCTACCGGAGCTATTTTCATTTCGTCCGGAATCATCCGTTACCTGAGAATCACTGGAAGAATTTTGTCCAACTAAGCTTTCGCCGCCGGCAGCAACATTTCCGCCCGAGCCTTCCGGCATTGAACCATTATTCAAATTGCTGCTATCCGTTCCGCTTCCTGTTCCACCGCCTTCATTGCTGCCATTTTCGTTACCTGTACCACCACCGCCATTGCTGTTATTTCCGTTACCGGCATTACCACCGTTGCCGCTGCTTCCGTTATCGGCATTACCACCGTTGCCGTCACTTCCGTTACCGGTATTACCGCTGCTGCCGTTACTTCCGTTACCAGTATTACCACCGTTGCTGTTACTTCCGTTACCGGTATTACCGCTGCTGCCGTTACTTCCGTTACCGGTATTACCGCTGCTGCCGTTACTTCCGTTACCAGTATTACCGCTGCTGCCGTCAGATCCCTCAGTCTCATTATCTTCACTATACTCCGGAAACATATTCATTGAGTTAATACTATACCTCAAATCAGCAGTCTTATTATCTGAAACAAGCGTTTTATTATTATCATATAATTCAAAGCTGTTTGCATACACATCATTTGAAGAAAGTCTGTCCGATTTTAGAATAAAGCTTATTTTGGCAAGCTCTGTATTTCCCTTTACCAATCTGCCATTATTACGAAAATCAATGGATACTCTACCTTTATCAGCTGAATCAATATTTATTACATCTACCTCTGCGGAACCCTTTTCAACAGAAATAAGCTCAAGAACATTGCTGTCATATCCTATACGGATTGACCCGGATGCAGCTTTTCCCGGCGTAAATGAAATGACAGCGGTAACATTACTGTCAGAATCTATAATCTCATTAATTCCGAATGTCGGTTTATCGTCTGCAAGTACAAACACACTACCATATAGTATAAAAATGAAGAGGGCAGATAAAAATAATATAAGTATTTTCCTTAATTTCAAAATATCAATCCCCTTGCTATATTAAAGCTCCTCAAAATTACCGTTATATTTTTCATATTCCAACATATCATTACGTTATCCATGCCTCAACCAACTGTCCGTAGGCAACACAAAGTACAGTAATGCACCGGAACCTGAGAATACAATATTTAAACGTGTATGCTATAATTATAGTTTATTATTTATACCTTGTCAATGGTAATAAGATATCCGATCCGACAAAAAACACCCTATGTTTCCCAATCGTGCGTGATAAATAAAATCAGCAATAGGTAAACTTATCGTCTAAACCCATTGCTGGTGACATACTCCCGCCGCCTACGCTTCGCTTAGAGGCGGAGGCTTCTCGCTCAAGTACAGTAGTCTGTACAGTATCGACGAGCTAACCCCGTGTGTCCCACGGTTATTTCAGGCTG
>CANRAN010000050.1 GCA_947628595.1 uncultured Clostridia bacterium
AGGGTTGATAGTGCCGAAAAAGAAAAACTTAAAGGATATAAAATACCGTAATTTATATTAAGCGATTTACTGACTGTATAATATTAATATACTTTTAGTATATACGGAGGCTTGGATATGACAAGAGAAACCGCAAAAAGAATGATAAAGGGGCATCCCTTTTCCCGTAAGGAGCAGGCAAAAAGAGATATTGACGAAAGAGATTATATATCGATACAGATTGTTCCCGTATTTGAATTGGACGGGAATAATTATCAGTTTTCCGTAATGTACAAGATACGCATAGATGACGGAGAATATATTTACGGCAGGGCATTGGGGCTTGACGAGCTTTGCAAAATGCAGGAGGCTGCCGCAAGGGGAGAGGTTTTTGATATAATGTATCTCAGAACCTCAAGGATAATTATAGAAATAGAGGAGCACGATGACTAAAAATCTGATTCGGGCAAAGGGAGTGAGGTTATGGAATATGTACTTAAAACCGATAGGCTTACAAAGGAGTATTCGGGACATAGGGTGGTTAATGAGGTTACACTGAATGTGGAAAGAGGAGCAATCTACGGCTTTGTAGGGAAAAACGGTGCCGGCAAGACTACCTTTATACGTATGATACTCGGTCTTGCAAATCCTACTTCGGGTAGCTTTGAACTGCTTTCTGATAATGATATTTCTAAGGCAAGACGGCGTACGGGGAGTTTGATAGAAAGTCCTGCTTTGTATTCAAATATGACAGCACTTGAAAATATCCGCCTATTCAGCACGATACTCGGAGCGGATAAAAGCAGGGCGGAGGATATACTTAAGATTGTCGGACTTTCCGATACGGGAAAGAAGAAGGCAAGGGATTTTTCTCTGGGCATGAAGCAAAGACTGGGGATAGGAATGGCACTTGTGGGAGATCCGGAATTTCTTATGCTTGATGAACCGATAAACGGACTCGATCCTACGGGCATAGTAGAAATAAGGGAACTGCTGCTCGAACTCAGGAATAATCATGGTAAGACAATATTTATCTCAAGTCATATTCTCGGGGAGCTTGGAAAAATTGCTACAAACTATGGTATTATATCAAAGGGAAAATTAGTTGAGGAAATAACCGCGGAGGAGCTTGAGAAAAAATGCGGAATACGTACTGTTATTAAAACGAACAATTCAGAAAAAGCGGTGAGGATTTTAAAAAGCATCAAGGGTATAGAAAATGTTGAAGCAAACGGGGACGAGAAGGTTATTATATCTGATAAGATAGAAAATATCGGTATTCTCACAAATGAGCTTTTTAAAAATGATATAATAGTTTCCGGTATTTCTACCTCGGATAACGGAGCGGAAAAATATTTCATCAAAAGGATGGAGGATGACCGAATATGACAGGACTTATCCGTGCTGAGCTTTCAAGATTGATAAAAAGCAGAAGTCTGCTTGTATGCTCGATATTGGCGGCGGCACTCGGGGTTGGGTTTGCGCTCCTGTATAAGTTTTTCTGGGACGAAAACAAAACCATTTCAATGACATACACCATGATGCAGACCTATGGGATGAGTACCGATGTGCTTGACGAGGCACTGAAGATGATACCAAGGGATAATTTGTGGTCTTATATTAATGTATTTATGAGCGATTCAATGATATGGATACTTTCATCTGTTTGTGCCTGCACCTTTGCCGCCTCGGAGCATGATATGGGGACGCTTAAAAATCCCGTTTCAAGAGGATGTAAAAGGTGGAAGATATATTTTTCAAAATATATTTCTTCATTTTTAATAGTATTGATGATATCAATATTTTATATTGCTGCCGGTGGTATTACAGCTATGACATTTGTGAGTGAAAGCCCGACAATATCCATGTTGAATATGGTTATCTGCGTTCTGCTATATATTATGCTGTTTGCTGCACTTGCAGGATTTTATCTTATGCTTTCTGTTATTTTCAGAAGATCCGGCTTTACTGTTGCCGCAGCTTTGGTTGTACCGATGCTTGTTTCGGCACTGATGGGTACAGCCTCAATGATAAGTGACGATATAGGCTATTTTGCAAGATATATGCTTGTTGAGTCCTTTACCTATGTGCAGAATTTCGTTCTTGAAGGGCAGGCATTTATACCGGCATTGACAGCACTTGCCTATATTGCAGCTACAAGTGTAATAGGTTATCTGGTATTTGGAAAAAGGGAAATAAAATAATCCTCTCATTGACGGGAGTAATGTTTTGGGTTATAATATTGTAAATTCAGTATTTATCAATTTTATCAATGTGGTAAAAAATGGAGGAAAATGATCATGAGTATGGGAAAAATTCTTGTGGTTGATGATGATATAAATATCTGTGAGCTTCTTAGACTTTATATTGAAAAGGAAGGCTATGAGGTAGTTATGGCAAACGACGGGGGTCAGGCTGTGACAAAATTCAAGACAGAAAAGCCCGACCTTGTTATGCTTGATATAATGCTTCCCGTACTTGACGGTTGGCAGGTTTGCAGGGAAATAAGAAAAACCTCACAATGCCCTATAATTATGCTTACGGCGAAAGGTGAGGTTTTTGATAAGGTTCTCGGTCTTGAGCTTGGTGCGGATGACTATGTTGTCAAGCCGTTTGAAACAAAGGAAATAGTTGCACGAATAAAGGCAGTTCTGAGGAGGGTAAACGATCAGCATCCTGTGCTTGAGGAGCAAACTTCTGAAAAGGAGGTCTGCTATGATAAGCTTGTAATAAATCTTACCAACTATGAGTTGAGAGTTAATAATGAGCAGATTGATACTCCTCCAAAGGAAATGGAGCTTATTTATCATCTTGCAAGCAATCCTAACAGGGTTTTTACAAGGGATCAGCTTTTGGATGAAGTCTGGGGCTTTGATTATTACGGTGACTCGAGGACGGTTGATGTCCATATAAAGCGACTTCGTGAAAAACTTGAGGGGGTTTCAGATAAATGGACTCTCAAGACAGTGTGGGGAGTAGGTTATAAATTTGAAGTTAAGGAATAATTTCTTCGGTTTTAAGTTTATAAGAGTATATAATAAGCAATCGCTTTTTATAAAATATATGAGTGTAAGCCTTGTTATAGTATTTTTCGGTTTTTTGGTGCTGGGCACAATTTTGACGGTTGTTATTACAAACTATTGGACTAATGAAAAAATACGAACTCTTGAAAACAGGGCGGACAGTGTCGGAAATTTTTTGGTTGAAAAAATTTTGAGTAATTCCCCCATAGACAGCAGTACTACATATTACATTGACAGCTATGATATGGATGCGATACAGCATACATTGGAATTATTTGCAAGAGATACAGATACGGATATATTTGTAACAAAAATAAATGGCGAGGCTTTTATTATTCAATCTAATGAAAGGATTTTTTATGAGTCTACGATAACGCTGCCTGATATTGTTACACAGACTTTGATATCCGGCTCGTATTCCGGTACAGGTAAGCTCGGGGGAATATATAAATCAGATAGGTTTATAGTTGCACGTCCGCTTAGTTACAGACGTGGCACGGTAGAAGGCGATATAGGCGTCGTTATCGTTACTGCTTCGGGAAAAGATATAACAAGCTTTACGGATATGATCCTGAGAATATTTATCCTTTCCGCAGTTGCATCTCTCGCCCTTTCTATTCTTGCGATAAGTATTTTTTCCTATAATATGGTTAAGCCTCTTAAACAAATGGCAAAGGCAGCTAAGCAATTCGGAAAGGGAGATTTCTCTGTCAGGGTTAAGGAGACGACAAATGATGAAATTGGTGAGCTTGCCGTCGCTTTCAACAATATGGCGGATTCACTTGCTTCCTCCGAAACAATAAGGAAAAGCTTTATCGCAAATGTTTCCCATGAACTTAAAACGCCTATGACCACCATTGCAGGCTTTATTGATGGTATTCTTGACGGCACCATATCTCCCGAAAAGCATAGTTACTACCTGCATATAGTTTCCGGTGAGGTAAAGCGTTTGTCAAGACTTGTACAATCTATGCTCAATCTTTCAAGAATTGATAATGGTGAGCTTAAGATTAATTATAATCGTTTCGACCTCCTGACTATTCTTGTAACCACTGTCATTACATATGAGCAGGAGATTGATAAAAGGAATATTGAGGTCAAGGGGCTTGACAGCATAAGTCCGAAATTTGTTTATGGCGACAAGGATCTCATTCATCAGGTTGTATATAATCTTATAGAAAATGCTGTAAAATTTACCGATGAGGGAGGTTATATAGAATTTGGCATAAGAGAAAATTCCGAGGCAACTGTTTTTAGGATTAAAAACAGCGGTCAGGGTATAAGAAAAGAGGAGCTTTCACTCATATTTGACAGGTTTTATAAAACGGATAAATCACGGAGTAAGGATAAAAAGGGACTCGGACTCGGACTTTATCTTGTTCGGAGTATAATACATCTGCATGGGGGAGAAATTAAGGCAGACAGTGTATATGGAGAATATGCTGTATTTGAATTTTCGCTCCCGAAAAAACAGGATAAGAAAAATATGTAATTTATACTGATTTTGTATAGTATTTGGGGTGATGTTAATGGCGGAGCAATTCCGTAACGGGTTTGGTAATAATTATGCATATGGTTCATTTAACGGAAACGTGCAGGGCAACCGGTCTTTTGGAGGCCCTCCACCTCCACCGGTTATTCCGAAGGCTAATGTGAGCAGGTCAGCTATGATATGCCTTGCCGGATCTGGTGCTATAATTATCCTTGCAATACTTATATTCTGTGTTACAGGGGGAACATCAAATAGTGTTGAATATAAGATACCCGAAGGGGGACGACCGGAGGAGGAATATTTATATTCCGATAGTATTCCGTCTGCCCCTATTGTATTTCCGGATGAAAACGCCCCGCAGATTTCGGTATCGGAAAATTCGGGTAAAAAACTTGATGCCACAGGGGTATATGATAAGGTGTCACCCTCTGTTGTATGTGTTACCTCATACGAGGGAGGAATGGATTATGTGCTTGATGCTACCGGAGGGGGATCGGGGATAGTATTGACTGAAGACGGCTACATTGCTACTAACAGTCATGTTGTTGATGATTCAACGGATACAGGGGTTATGGTGACCCTCTACGATAAAAGCGAATATCTTGGAACTGTTGTGGGATTTGATGAAAAGACAGACATTGCCTTGATAAAGATTGATGCGGAGGGGCTGATACCGGCTGAATTCGCCGATTCGGATGAGCTTTCTGTGGGTCAGCAGGTATTTGCCATAGGAACACCGTTGGAAAAGGAATATCTTAATTCTTTTACAAAGGGAACGGTGTCAGCAGTGGGAAGACTGCTGAGCAGTGCATATGTCAGATATATACAGACTGACGCCGCTATAAATCCGGGAAACTCGGGTGGTGCATTGGTTGACGAATACGGCAGGGTTATAGGAATGAATACTGCAAAGATAGTTGCAAGCGGATATGATAATATGGGCTTTGCTATTCCGGGAAATACGATTATTGAGATAGTCAATAATCTTATCAGATATGGAATAGTGAATGACAGGGGTACATTAGGCATTGAGGTTAAGGATTGTACACTTTATATGTCAAAGGCAAACAATATTCCGCAGGGGGTTATTATAACAAAGATCCAGGACGACAGTCCGCTCATATATACTCAGGCACAGGAGAATGATATCATTACCGGGATAAACGGTGTCACAATAAAATCATCGGTTGAGCTTATTGATGAGCTGAAAAAATATAAGCCGCAGGATACGGTTAAGCTTAATCTCTGCAGAGCAGGCTTCGGGGGTACGGTTAATGCATATAGTTTTGATATAAATGTGAGGCTTGCTTCGGACAGCGAACAGGAATAAAGTAAAACAGGCAATCGGGTGAAAAATACCGGTTGCCTGTTTTTTGATTTTTATCTGAGACCAGACCTTATTATTATTTTCTTTATTATTTCAGCCCTATTGAACGGAGTCATGAAATAGATACCATCAACATAATTGCGAAGCTTTTCTATAATTCTGACCGCAATATTTATTCCTACTTCTTCTGAATCTTCACGTGACATGTCGGGAGAAAAACTCCGAACCAACTCATCCGGAATTACCATTCCGGGAACTTCATTTTTCATATAATTTGCATTCCTGTAGCTTACCATGGGCATAACTCCGCCAAGTATTCTAATATCTCTTCTACGGGCTTCTTTCAGACATTCTATCGCATCATCCGTAAAAACAGGCTGTGTAAGAACAAATTTAGCTCCGCAGGATATTTTCTTTTCTAAACGCTTTAGTGCAAATTCGGGCTTCGGTGCTGCAGGATCAAAGGCTCCTCCTATCGCTATCGGAGAGTCTGCAAAGACCTCTCTGTTCATCATTGAAATGAGTGACATAAGCTTTGTGGAATCAAGATTAAATACAGGCTTTATAATACCTCTGTCCGTTTCTGCTATATGATCCCCTGTTACGGCAAGTATCGCACGTATGCCCTCACTGTGCGCACCGTAGAGTATTGAGCGTAGGGCATTGATGTTTCTGTCACGACAGCACAAATGCGGCAGCACCTCTATACCAACCTCACGACTTATTTTTGCTGAGCATATGACCGGATCGGCTTTTGCGTGTCCGAGGGGAGAGTCCGAAACAGTTATAATATCAACTCCACAGCTCTTAAGAATTTTTGCGGCTTCTATGATTTTTGTGAAGTCCTGGCCGTTGGGAGGGTCAAGCTCTGCTGCAATGACAAATTGATTTTTCATGAGTTTTGATGAAAACTCTGATTTCTTCTTTTTTATTTCAGGGGCATATTGTATCCTTTTT
Organism: uncultured Clostridia bacterium; assembly: GCA_947628595.1. Taxonomy (GTDB): domain Bacteria; phylum Bacillota; class Clostridia; order Oscillospirales; family Acutalibacteraceae; genus UBA1213. The sequence continues at coordinate 6,779 of CANRAN010000050.1, forward strand.
GTATTTCCGCCTTTATCTCCATTTATATATTTGGAAATGAGTCTGATATATTCGGGTGTTGTTCCACAGCAGCCGCCTATTGCAGATATTCCATGGGGAATAAATCTTGCTGCCTGCTCGGCAAAATATGACGGAGCATTATTGAATAACGTTCTGCCATTAACAATTGAGGGATAACCAGCATTCGGCATTATAGTCAGATATAAATCCGTATTTTGTCGGATATGGGAAAAAAATTGAAGTGCAGGGGTATATATCTGTGCCGCACCGCCACCGCAATTCATTCCTACTGCGGTGAGTTTATTCTTATTGCGCACTATTTCATCCGACAGTTCGGTCATCGGGACGCCTGAACGCGTATTTCCGTCAGGCAAAATTGTGAAAGACGCTATTATTTCAGCGTTGGGGATTCTTTCCCTTATGTAATCTATTGCCGGAAGAACAGCATCAAGCTCACTAAGAGTTTCAAATATGAAAGTCCTTGCCCCTTCGGATATGAAGCAATCAATAATGAATTTGTATTCCTCGAATATGTTAAATTCTATATTAGGACTTTCATATATAGCACCTACATCCGCACATACCACCGCTTTATCTCCGGCAGCTTGTGCGGCAAGCCTGTATCCCGAACGTATTATTTTCTCAAGCTCGGAATGATCTGTATTTAGTATTAGACTGTTCGCTGAAAATGTATTTGTTCGTATAACAGCAGCACCGGCAGCTATATATTCCTTATGTATGCGACTTATTATTTCAGGCTTTATAATATTATATTTTTCGCAAAGCTCAGAGCTTTCTCCGGTAAGTTCTGTAAAATATGTCCCCATTGCACCATCGGCAGGAACCGTTTTGTTATTTGTAAATAATTCTTTTAGGGTCATAATTTTTCTCCCATAAAAAATCAGAGGTAAAAACCCCTATTGTCATAAAAACCTTTAGGCTATGTCAGATTGCCGTTGCCGGATAATGTTCGTTTTAATAAAAATATAATTCCGACCTGATTTTTCTTATGGTTATATTTTAACAGTGATGAAGCCTGACATTAATGCTAATTACATTTATTTGTTGTTGTGACATTAATTCTTAGCCTGAACCGATTCCGACGATATAATATTTTCTTGCAGATCCTTAAGGCACGCTTTGCATATCATATGCTCTTTAAAAGGAACTATTTCTTTAGTGGATTTGCAAAAAATACAGGAAGGACGGTACTTTTTTATTATAATGCTATCGCCGTCCGTGAAAAATTCAAGATAAACGCCTTCTTCAAGATTAAACGATTTCCTTATATTCGATGGTATAACCAATCTTCCCAACTTATCAATAGCTCTTAAACTTCCTACAGCCTCCATAATCAGCACCTCCCGTAAAATTGTGGTCAAGTTGAATTCTTCAATTCCATATTACTATAAACGGATAATCTTTGTCAATAGATATAATCGAATTTTTTAGAATATTTTTGAATTTTTTAGAATTATTATGTTATTTCGCAGAAAAGGAATAAAGTTGTCGAACTAAAAAATGTCGATTTATCGGTATTTTCTCCGTATTTTGTCGAAATAGTGCCGATTTTAAAATAGCATTATTGTGCCCTTATATAGGTTCGGATTTTTTGCTTTTTTCCGGCGTAAACATATGACTTCATAAATATATTTTATCGGGGGGATTTTATGCTGGGATATATATGGCTTTTTATGATATTGGCAAGTGTTATATGTTCGATATTGAACGGAAGGATGGATGTTCTTGCCGAAGCTGTTACCGGAGGAGCTGATAAAGCGGTACAATTATTGATATCAATGGCAGGAGTTATGTGTCTTTGGACGGGTATTATGCGTATAGCAGAAAAGAGTGGAATAACAAGAGGAATAGCTGTATTACTCAGTCCTGTTTTAAAAAGACTTATGCCTGATTATTCACCGAATAGTGAAGCAATGCAGGC
>CANRAN010000051.1 GCA_947628595.1 uncultured Clostridia bacterium
GGTGGGAACAATAGGGCTCGAACCTATGACCCTCTGCTTGTAAGGCAGATGCTCTCCCAGCTGAGCTATGCTCCCATGTTGCTTCGAGTTTTATCCTCATCTCTCAGCGACTTTATTATAATACACTATTTCAGCGGAAATGTCAAGCCTTTTTTTAATTTTTTTTTATTTATTTGTATTATATTATATTCGGCTATATACAAAAAGATACTACTTATTTTATCTTTTATTTTCAATGGGCAGAAACATTCCTTTATTTATATTGACAATCAACTGTATGCATGATATATTAGGATATATTGAAATTGGAGGTGTATCCGAATGAAAATTGCAGCAGCCTACGATAAAAATTCCGGATTAATTAATAATGATTTTGAAACAGCCGGTCATTTCAAGATATATGAAATTGAAAATGGCGAAATAAGCTATTCCGAAATTCTCTCAACAATGAAGGGTGACATTGATATGGTTGTAGGTATGCTCTGTATGTTTGAAGTTGATGCTGTTTTCTGTAACAATATCAAGGAAACAACTATGGAAAACCTAAGCAGTGAGGGAATACACTTTTATAAAGGTCAAAGCGGAAACCCCGACAGTGCAGTAAATTCTTTTCTGGACGGTAAACCCCTGCTATAAGCCTTTATAGAGTAATTTCAGATCTATATGTTGTATATACAGCTAAGATACGAGCAATACCTCGTTTTAATCGGTTATATCATCATATCCGATTTTTACGGGGTATTGATTTTTTAACAGCACATACCGGTATAAAAATTCAATAACCTAAATATCCCTACAACAAAAACCGACAGCCTTTCAGCTGCCGGTTTTGTTGACTTGTCATAAAGCTACTTAGTCATTAGCATAATTTCCACCGAATCGGTCAAACACTAACCCGCCGGTAGTACCATTTCCGCCTCCAGCATCATACTGTACCTTTGCAGATTTCCAGTAATCCTCATCGAAGAGATCGGCAATGTAGTCAGTTGCACCATCTTTTCTTTTGATAGTACAAGTACCCCGTTGTATAGTGAATTCATGATAGTCGCCATACGCATCATAGTATTCAATATCCAAGTCGGTCAGGAATTCCACCTTCATGGTGGAAGCATTATCATACGTTCCCAACTTAAAGTGTTTACCAAAATTAGGAGAAACTATCGTTCCTGCTGAAGCTATCTTAATCTCATCAGCTGCAAAAGTTACGTCATTATAGACCATAAGATCATTTACACTCTTCCAGCGGAATGACATCTTCTCCGTTGTCATATACGACAAACGTCTGTTTGCAGCGAATGAACCGTCATTTGCAATAATGTTGACTGTTTTATTGGTAGCGTGATCACCGGCTACAATAGTGTACCTGTCACCGCTATTAACTATCCAACCAATATCGACCGCATCCACACAACTGCTTCCCATTCCACTGCTGTCTACATATGCCCCATAATTACCCGGATTTTCAAAATAATCTTTTGCCAAGCTGCTTGAAAGATCCAATTCAGGTCGCCAGTCAGGACTTGAGGAAGTACCTACATTCTTATAAACCAACGGTTCGATCTGATCTTGTGTCGCCATGGCAGCTTTCTGGAATGTGTACACACCTGCTTTTATCTCATAATCGCCTCCGGATGCACCTATGACTGTTACATCGTTTTTGAATATAAGATACAATTCCGGAAAATCCATATTGATTGCTTCAGTCTCAGTTCTTGCAACAGGTGCCGTTCCATTGTACGTATCAGGTATAGTCTTAAGATCGAAGACATAATCTCCGCGATTTGCACTACCTATTGTAATGGTTTCACTTCTGATTGTTCTTGCATCACTCACAGCCTGGGATCTCCAACGCGATAAATCCCCTCCACCGGTTACAGGCTGATAAATAAAGTACCAATCGGAGTACCAATCGGATGCCGTAAGATCCACTTTTTGTAGCGGACTACATGATTCCGTGGTGCCATCCGGATGTCTGATCACGAACTGTATATTATATATTGCATCAGAAGTAGGCGTAGGCTTTACATAGAATGCAGGATATCTGCCGTATTCAGTGAAAAACTTAGACTCCACCGTTTTCACAGTACCGGTATCCGTCAACTGATATTGCATGAGAACCTCAGAATTACTTGACGCCACTGTTCCTGTTTCATCAACAAAGAAGAATCTTATTGCATCATCCTGTGTAGCAACATTGGCATTCTCGGTAGCATTGTTTATCCTATTTGTGATATCAATGATCGAAGTAGTTGACGAGCTTCCGCTTTCATAAGCTGCTTCACCCTGATCAATCAAATTTCTGATCGCATCAATAGAGGATTGACTGTACATATCAGAGCCTGAACCAAACATATTTTCAGGATAATTCCTACCGGGAACATACGCTCTCGCCTTACCCAGTGCATTATACAGACCCCTGTATGCAGATACCCATCTGTTTACCTCATCAACATTGGCACTCCTGCCTGCGGTATTTATATTACCATCTGAATCAAAATAACTATCGATTATATTAGTTTTGATAGCCTCCGCATACTTGAACGAACCCAAACCTCCATTGTTGCCGAGGTTTTTCGGATAACCCTTGTCGTCATACTCCCTCGCAAGAACATTGCCATAGTATAGCGCATGAGCTTCGTATAGCACTCTTTCACGAGCTATACTCGTTGGTACAAAGTTATCCCAACCGCCGGTACCTGCATTCATAGTGGGCTTGAAAAGCCTCAGATCTCCGCCCTGCAATGAAGCCTTGAAATATTTCGTGGTGCCATCATTATAGTAAGCCGTAAAGTTAAGGAACGGTGTCTGTGAAGATATCTTAGCATAGAGATAAGAAGTACCATCAGGATCGCTCTGCATATTAACGCTGGTTCCTCCACCGATACCGCTTGTATCTATCTTTACAGAAACTATATTACTTCCACCATCGAAGTAAACAGCTTGTTCATCTTCAATATCTACATCTTCGGGGTCAACTGTACTCAGCTTCAAGTCTGTATACAGACTATACGTCTTGGTTTTACTTCTCATATCAAGCCACACATTGCCATATACATTGTCTACTTGGCTTGTAAAGGTATTATCGTTTGTTGAAAAACCGTCATTAAACCAACTACCCGAAGTAGAGCCTGCGAGCCCCTTAATCTGGAAAGTATATTCAACGGTCTGATCAACGGGTATTTTACGCTCATACCAGTCATACACCATGCTCAAGCGGGTATCACCTATACGACCCTCTGACTCTCTGTTACCGTTTTTACCACCAAATAAATTGCGTCCTATGCTATCATCAACAATCCATGCGTCGTGGTATGTTTTGAATAAACCTCTGGGTTGAGGATTATCATATGACTTTACGTAGGATTCATTGGTAAATGAAATTTTGGAACCACCTACGAAAGGCATTCTCAAATCCGTTGCGGTCATATCAGCACGTGAAATACCCGCAGCAGGAACATGATATGTCGGAACCGCCGAGCTTCCGCTTGCCTGCTTCTGAGTTACAGCAGATTCATTCATATAGACGTACTTTCCTCTGCAATTAGACAGGATTATATCAGCATCACCACCAAGCTTAGTACCACCTATTGACACAATACATCCTGTTACACTCCCATCAACTGCAACGTAGTAACAGCCATTATCAATAGATGACGAATCATAGGCCGTGATGCTCATAGGCAATAAACCAGGCCAAGCTCCGTTAAGTACCGTACCACTACTATTCCACAAATATACATTCGGTACTCTTCCGTTATAAGGAGCTTCATTTATATTAATCCAGATAACGGTTTTACCGGCATGACCCGGATCACTGAAGTAATCAAAGGATTTATTCTTAACCTGAGTTCCTCCTGCTGCTGCTGTAACAGTAGGAACTGTCAAGACATCGTCAACAAATTTAGTTGATACTATTCCGCTCAGCTCACCAACACTGTTAAAATATGCTGAACTTCCGCTTGAGCTTGAGTACATCGGATATATACTGCTTGTTGCAATGAGTATTGCAGGAATCGTTTTGAATGTATATCCGGTATATGATGCTTCTATTGAGTCATCAGACTTATACTCTATTTCGATTTCACCCGCCTCTGAAACGGTCATCGGATTACTTTCAGTTTTTTCTGTTCCCTTATCACCATAATATCTGACTACCGTAAATGTAAAGGAACCCTTGAAATCTGCCGTATAAACATACCGGGTACCATCATAATATGCTTCAACCGGCTCATTATCACCAATTTTTATTCCGACATATGTTGTGCTTCTGCCGCTCACTTTATAACTGTTATACGGTATATCAATAGCGATGGTAGACCTGTCAGTTTTATTTGTATCGTCAAGCCTAACAACATACTGACCCGCCTTTGAATCAAATGAGTTACTGTAAATATACTCTTTTGTATCCGTTGAATAGTGTCTTACCGTAGCTTTGCTATTGTCGGTCCTGTTTAGATACCTTGCCACACGATAAGGACCTTCCTCAAGTGTATTATAGGCTATTGTTTTGCCATCGTTACCGGTTACCTCAACAACAGCATTGTCAACCCCGGAAATATAAAGCTCGGAAAGCTTTGCCTTATTCATTTCAACTATATTAGAATCAGCACCACCTACAGTCGCCACGATCAGATCCGAGAAAGTGAATGCAAGATTACCGTCGCTCATATCATCCACAGCTATATCCTTGGAGGTAAATACCACATTTTCGGTACCGATTATTTTATTACCGCCAGTAGAAGGATCATACTCACCCAACTCATTTCTTGCTGTTGTGAGTGTAAATCTTACCTTATTAAACGTATTAAGTCCAACATCCACATAGGCAAGATCCTGCAAACTAATCTTATCCATTGAGCTTAATTGATAGGTTCCGGCAAGGGCATCGTCTTTAAACAGCTGCATCATAAACTCATTTACAACGAATTCTGTTGAATCAGACTTCTCAGGTCCGCCCTCACTCTCCTTGTATGTTTCTATTACCGTTCCGGGTAACAAACCTTCAACCCATATCCTTATCTTTCCCTCGTTAAGAAGTGTATCGGTTGACTTGGAATTATTTGACGTTGTTCCGCTTCCCGGCTTATACACTACATAATCATCGTATGCTTTCTGAAGCTTTTTAACTATATCGTCTACTGCTTGCTGTGTTGAATTTATATCTTCACGCACCTGAACAGCTTCTACACGCACCGCAACAAGATTCCTATATGAGTCATCTGTGCAGTCTACCTTGTTAGCAATTCGTTCATCACACAAAGCTATGAGAGCAACAAGAGCTGTTTTGTCAACTTTAACAAGCTCCGATCCCAAAACGTTCTGCAATGCCGCATCCAACGCAGCCAACTCATCATCTATTTCTCTCTGTGTTCCACCGTTTTTCTTGACATCTTCCGCATTTTGGATCTCATCTCTGAGCCTATCAACAGACTCCTTTTCATATCTGCCTTCATCCAGGTAATTTTTAGCATTCTCTATAGCAACAACAAGGTCATCCTTTTTAAGTTTGCTATTCTTGAGTGCATCAAACTCACCCTGAAGCTTATCTTTCATATCTGCGACTTTAGAAGCGGTGAAAACCGTCCCGTCATCATCCTTGCCATTAAGAATTTTTCCGTTATCTATAAGTTCCTTGGCTTTGGGATAATCACCTGACATAAATACTCCAAATGCGGTAACATCATATACTACCTCACCCGAGTTATTTTGTGCATCAACCGCAGCGGTACATTCATTGACAAGATCCTCATATTCCTTATATTTTTCTCTGCTAACGATCTTTGTATGACCCTTAAGTTCATCTATTGCATCATCTATTTCTTTCACCATATCGTCATACACATCATCACTCTTTATATCAGGATCATTTACAAGAGCAATGGCCCTGTTAAGAACATCCTGAAGTGCATTAAAGCTTGCATCCTCATAGTCATCCGCAACATACGAGGTACGAGCTTCATCGACTTTTTCCACAAGTCTTCTCTTAGCTGTTGATGAGTTGTTATTCATCTTATAGTCAAGATATGGAGCAGCTGCCGACTCTCTCTGACTTGATCTGACTTTAACCGTTGTATATGACTGATAATCAAGACCTATCTGCGTACAAGCTTTCTTCTCTGTAAGACACTTTTCAGCCATCTGCGTACGACTACCATCGGGTGCGACAGATTCGTAAGCAACGATAAACACCTCATTGTTAGTATTAGGCTGAATATTGCTGATTTTATTTGTTACAGGATTGCCGCTTCTGTCATAATAGGTAAACTCCATATCAAACGCTTCACTGCAGGCTATATTAGCAACCCACCATCCGCAGCCTTCATAAAGCATTTTTTCTGTGCCTGTGATACTTCCACTGCTCGCACCATAAAAATAGCCCGGAACATTTCCTCTTCCTTCATTTCCGCTCATAAAGTTTGACTGCCATACCTGCTCAAGATTACTCGTTTTGAATATATCCGCAGGAAGTGCAGATGCATTTCCGCTTGAAAAAGCGGAAAAATTCGGACTGTTCAGTATCGAAACACCGTCAACCGTTACACTGTTTATAACAGGTGCATTTGTGGGAGGTGTGTTGGCCTCTGCCACTGTATCACCTATACCTTTGACTCTGAAATGCACGGTTGTCTTTTTGTTATTTGCATAAACAAGCACTCTGTCGGAAAGAGACTCTAAACCGTCCCAACCGGCTCCCTCCTTATACATAAGGTCCGGCTTCAACATTTCAAAATATATATTTCTGTCATCGTTAAAAAGATACCACAAATGAAGCATTTCACTTGTCTGGGTCTCGGGATGCCACGAACCATCGGCTCCGTTAAGAACCTGTCCTTTTTTGGTTATAATTAAATTGAAGAAATTAACGTTATTATCATCAAGACGTTCTGTCGCATCAAACCAACCATTCGACCCACGTGAAAGAGAAGTTGCAGGTCCGTTACGAGGATCCCCTACATCACCGACAGCGTTCCATGGACTTACGGGGATACCATCTTGCGGGGAACCCGGATCCTGATAACCTTTTTTATAATTTTGGGTAAATGCCGAAGGTATATTTTGAGAAGCCTTAGTGTACCCAGAGCCGGATTGCTTGTAATATACAAGCGATCCGCTCAAATTGCTTCTTGACTTATAGTATGTTTCAAGTCCGTAACAGTTATTAGTTACACTGTAAAGACCCGCAACATCCTTGTATGTCCACATATAGTAGAAAGGTACCCAATTTTGACCGGGATACTGCTTAACATGAAGATTAATTGCATCCTGCACTGGCGGTGTTTCGTACACCGGCATAATCTCAGGCGGCGGGAAAAGCACACCCGTAGACTGCGGAACAAACTTGCCGGCAATTGAAACAGTTCTCTTTCTTTGACCGAACGCATCCCCGGATGTTGCAAATGCCTTCAGCTTAAGCAACGGTCCGCCGCCCGCTTCATCAATATAGTCTGCCACAACATATGTTGCGTACTTTGCCGCCTCATCTTCATCGGCTACGGACAAGGCACCCTCTCTTGTGGTACCCCCATCCTTATCTTTCATAGCCATGTACTCATTATGTATTTGGGTAACATCAGACACATTACTCGAATCGCTGTAATAACTAATTGCATATTCAAGCGCACTCTTTGCATTCAGGTATGCCTGACGATTGCTGATTGAACTGCTCGTACTTGTAATACTCGTCAACGCAATACCAATCAGCGACGCAGTAAGGATAACAAGAAAACAGGTCACACCTATCGCCACAGGCAACGTTACGCCCTGTCTACTTCTCATCTTCCTTGGTAACATAGCATCAACATCCTTTCCTCATATTTATCGGTCACAGTACATCCGAATATCCCACAAACCGTACAAACGGATGCAAAACCTGCTTTTTAGTTCCATTATATTACGTGTACCGGAATTTATCAAGCTTAAAATATTTTTTTGTATATTCTATCAATTCCAACCCATGCCCTTTATGCAAAACTACTAAAGACTTTCGTTGTAATTTTATCTATAAATATTAAACTCTCATTACATTATAATATATAATTTTTACTCTCTCAGAAAGAACAGGCAATCCGATTTCTGCTTTAAATATATCACCAAGTCAACGCCAAGCACCTTTTCTATATGTAAAGCTGTTTTCTTTATATACATATAGTGCAATTTTAAGCACTGTTTTTGCTGCAATAATGTTATCGTATAAGTGTATTCTTAATTTTGGTCGGTGAAATTATTCCATTGAATCAAAATTTTCTTTTTTTATTATCTATTGAATATTTGTGAATTTTCGGTAATCAGCGGCATTCTTTACCTGTCAAGTGGTTTTCTTTACATACGTGTTTTTTTAACCCGTTGTTATGCTAAGTTATGTTCTGTACATTATAACACGAGCATAAAGCAATAAATTCAATATCTTTGCCGACAGAATACCGGATATCTGAATGTGTAGATTGATTGTTTCCATGAATAAAGCCCAAAAAAATATTGCGCCCGACAACATCGGACGCAAACTATTCGGAACATAATCCCAACGAGTGACCCATCGGAGGCTCGAACTCCGGACACCCTGATTAAAAGCCAGGTGCTCTACCGACTGAGCTAATGAGTCATATTATATAAGCTGGGGTGGCTGGAATCGAACCAGCGATGACGGAGTCAAAGTCCGTTGCCTTAACCATTGGGCGACACCCCATTGAA
>CANRAN010000052.1 GCA_947628595.1 uncultured Clostridia bacterium
GAAGATTTTCAGTATTAACACCAGTAGGACTATTGCCAATTGCCGTTTCAGGAATTAATATAGAAAAATTAATGGCAGGAGCTAAAATGGCAGAAGAAGGCTACAATGACGATAAATTAAAATACAACGAATGTTATCAATATGCAGTTGTAAGGAATATTTTATATAGTCAAGGAAAGACCACAGAAGTATTTGCAAACTATGAACCAAAAATGCACTACATGACAGAATGGTTAAAACAACTATATGGAGAAAGTGAAGGAAAAGACAAAAAGGGAATATTCCCAGCAGGAATAGATTTAACAACAGATTTACATTCTATGGGGCAATATATGCAAGATGGTTTAAGAAACCTGTTTGAAACAGTAGTTTCTATTGAAGAACCAAAATCAAATATAACAATAAATTCAGATGAGGATTGTCTTCCGTATATAATAAATTTCTCCGCTGTCGGTCTGAGATCAGAAACACTTCTGCATTTTCTTGCCGAAAGGGGAATTTATGTATCAAGCGGCTCCGCCTGTGCTAAGGGGCAGAAAAGCCATGTTCTGGCCGCTCTCGGATTGCCTGAAAATATCACAGACTCGGCAATAAGAATAAGCTTCTCCGAGGAAAACAGCAAGGAAGATATTGATGTTCTTATAAAATGCTTGGAAGAAGCACTTCTGACACTTGCAAGAAAGAGTAAAAAGTGATAAAATCTATTGTGTACCAGTGTAAAGGGGATAAGGAAGGATATGAAAGAAGTAATTCTAATAAAGCTCGGTGAAATAGTCCTCAAGGGACTTAACCGAAAAAATTTTGAAGACAGACTTGTAAAAAATATTAAGCACCGTCTTCACCCCATAGGACCGTTCAAGGTTAAAAACGCACAGTCGATTGTAACCGTAACGCCGATATTCGATGATATTGATATGGACGAGGCGTCTGATTGTATTTCAAAAATATTCGGCATAGCTGCATATTCCCGTGCCTGCGTATGCGAAAAGGATATTGAAAAAATAAAGGAAACGTCCGGTAAATATCTGGAGGAGCATTTTTCAAGGATAAATAGCTTCAAGGTTGAGGCTAAACGCTCCGATAAAAAATTCCCCCTCACCTCACCGGAAATTTCAAGAGAGGTCGGCGGATATCTTGCTGAGCTTTTTCCGGAGGTAGCAGTTGATGTACACAATCCGGACGCTGTTGTCACTGTTGAAATAAGGGATGAAGCAGCGTATATACATTCTGAGGTTCACAAGGGGGCCGGAGGAATACCTGTCGGCACAGGCGGCAAGGCCGCTATCCTTATATCGGGCGGAATAGACAGTCCGGTTGCCGCATATATGATGGCTAAAAGAGGAATAGAGCTTACAGCCGTTCATTTTGCAAGTCCGCCCTACACAAGCAAAAGAGCCGAGGAAAAGGTCGTTGAGCTTTTGAAAAGGGTTTCAAAATACAGCGGTAAAATGACAATGTACACTGTTCCCTTTACTAAGCTGCAAGAGGAAATTCGTGATAAATGCCATGAAGAATATTTCACAATCATAATGCGTCGTTTTATGATGCTTATAGCACAGAAGCTTGCTCAAAGGAATGAATGTCAGGCACTGATTACAGGCGAAAGTTTAGGACAGGTCGCCAGTCAGACCATAGGGGCAATAGCCTGCACGGATAATGTATGTGAAATGCCCGTTTTCAGACCTCTTATCGGTATGGATAAGGAGGAAATAATAGAGATATCAAGAAAAATAGATACATTTGATATATCTATACAGCCATATGAGGATTGCTGCACGGTATTCACACCAAAACATCCAAGAACACGGCCGGTGCTTGAAAATGTAATATCAGAAGAAAATAAAATTGATTACGAACCGCTTATAGCCGAGGCGATTGATAATGTAAAGATTACGGAAATTTAAATTTTCCGATTGTCAGGAGTGATTATTTATGAACGCTGAATTATATTTACCCAAAGATGGAAAGGCTATTGACAAAACGTCTGATAATGATTTTGAGGGAACTGTAAAGCTCCTAAGCGACATGGATGTAAATATTATATATAAGACGGAAGTCAGCATGACAAGAGCAAGCATCACCGAAGCTCTCAGGGAAACTAAATCCGGCGAGGATAAAATTGACCTCGTTATGATAGCTGATGCTATAAATTCAGACAATAAGGACGATGCGGTGAAGCTGTTTGAGGAGCTTGGAATAGATCAGAAAATTAAGACTATCGAAGCTCGTGTTATTTCCTCTGAGGATGAAAAAACGAAAAGAAATAATAATACGCATAGCAAATATCAAGAGGATAATGTTATAATTGAAGCCTCACCCGCATTTGTAATTGACGGAGAGGAAGATACCGACACAAAAACCACTGAAACTGAGGAAGATTCCGAGGAAATAATATACAACGATAAAAAGACGGACGATTCGGCGGAACATCAGAAAAATGGAAACATTATCGCTTTCTCGGCAGAACATAACGGAATGCTGATAATACTTCTTCCCACAGAACAATTTGCACAACAGGACTTCAAGACAATACTGTATAGTGTATGCAGGTCTACCTTGAGTCCAAATAAAAAGAATGCATTCTGGAAACGTATAATCCCATGTTCGGGTGATACACCATTTGACGTTATAAGAAAGGTAATACTAATGGTTGCTGTCATTACCTTTATCGTTTCCTCAAGTATGCTTATAAACATACTTATAGTGCGTCCGGCAATAAACGACAATACAACAGGGAGTATAAGAGAACTGCTTGTATCTACCACAGAAACCGATGAAAACGGAAATGAAATAACAAAAAAGCCGACTGACGGCTCTCAGGGTACTCTTGTGGATTTCAGCGAGCTGCTCAAGGAAAATAAGGACACAGTCGGCTGGATCAATATTCCGAATACGAGAATAGATTATGTTGTCGTTCAGCCTCCGGAAACAGAGGACCACGAGTATTATCTGTACAGGGATTTTTACGGCAACTATGATGCATACGGCACGGTATTTATGGATTACAGGAGCAAGCTTGATTCAAAAAATCTGATTCTCCACGGACACCATATGCGGGACGGTCGTATGTTTGCAAATTTACTGAATTATGAGGATTTCGATTTCTACAAGAAAACTCCGACATTCACCTTTAACACTATCTATGAAAAAAGCGAGTGGAAGATAATTTCCATACTGAAAACAAATACCCTCGAGGAGCAGGGGAAATTCTTCAACTATCTGAGGGGCGATTTTGATAACGATTACGACTTCCTGAATTTTATATATCAGCTCCGTGAAAGATCTCTTTATGACTGTCCGGTTGATGTAAACGAAAATGATACGCTTGTTACGCTCTCCACCTGTTGTTATGACTTTTCCGAGTTCAGGTTCGTTGTTGTTGCAAGAAGGGTACGTGACGGTGAAAGCCCAAAGGTAGATGTATCCAAGTCAAAGGTAAATCCGGACACGCTTTATCCCGATGTATGGTATAATGTAAGGGGCGGAACAAAGCCCGATGTAACAACATTCCAGGATGCACTCAATAACGGTAAGATCAACTGGTATGACGGGAAAAATTCAGATTGGTCGGAAAAGGACGATGAAGAACTCGAAAAGACGCTAAACGAGGGTAAGAAAAATGCATTGAAGGGTCTTGAGGAATATATTTCCTCAAAACACTACCTCGATACCGAGAAGAAAAAAATAAATGAGATACTTGAAAATTATAAAAAGCTTATAAATGACGCTACAAGTGGCAAGGAAATAAACGAGCTGTATTCCGAAGCATTAAGAGAATTCGGAAAAATAAAAACCAAGGAACAATTAGATAAGGAAAAGGAAGAGTCCAATAAAGAGGTATCCAAAAAAGAACTTGAAAGCAGCAAAACTGCCGCAAAATCGGCTGTCAAGGATTCGATCGCAGGCAACAAATATTACACTGCCGAAAGAGAAAGAGTTGAAGACCTTTTGAAAGAATATTATGACAAGATCAACTCTGCCAAGACACTTGAGGCTGTTGAACAATTCAAAAAGGATGCCATTTCCGAAATTGCAAAGATAAAGACATCCGATGAAAAGGATGAGGAATCTAAAAAGAACCAAAGCTCAGGTAGTACACAACAATCGAGCAAAAATGAGAAGCCAAACGATAAATCGAGTGAAACGAGTGTGGAGCATAGTGAGTCGAGTGTGGAGCACAGTGAGCCAAGCGAGGAGTCAAGTAAGCAGCCTGAGCAGTCGAGTAAACCCGAGCAGTCAAGCAGACCTGAATCTTTACCATCCGCAGATAATCCGCCGTCAGATGAAAGTTCCCAAAGTTTGGAGGAAGAAAAGAGTAGTGCAATAAATGCAATTAATAACTATCTTAACATAAATTTGTACTACGAAAATCAGCAGAATGAGATACACAGTATCTTGAGTAGGTATGAAGATCTTATCAACAGTTCGTCAAGCTCGGAAGAAATAAACGGATATATAAGCAGTGCAAAAACAGAGCTGGATATGATTCTGACATCGGAGGAAATCGATTCTCTGGAATCCTCCGTTGAAGAACAAACATCGGCTGAAGCGGAGGAATAACAATTGAATTACGAGATAATATTTTACAGATCAGGAAAGACCTCTGAAATTCAGAACTTTCTTTCCAAAAAGCTGTCCTATATTTCGCTTTACCTAAGTGAAGCCTGTGCTGCCGTTTCTCCAAAAGAGCTTACGGAAATACTCGGACGTGCTGTAAAAAGAAATAAACTAATACTGATTGTCGGTGACCATACCGGCAATCAGAGCACAGAGAGTATTCTCGACAAAATATTGCGTTCCGATAAGTCGGACATAATATCAAAGCATTTAAAGGGCGATAATAACAACGTTTGCAGTATAAAACGTGCAAAGGATCAGACTATTGTTATACTTCCGGATAACACAGAGAGCATAGACTCGGTTTTACCTGAATTGAAATCAAATCTCTCAGAAATATACGGTCTTGAAGAAAAAAATGATAATGCTGAAACGTCAGAGGATATTACGGATGAGATTGACAAACAACTGGCACAAACAAAGCGTGTTCGTGTTGTTTCCTCCGGCAGTACCGCCGAAAAACGTATAGAAAGTCGTCTTTCTGCCCTTAAGGCTACAATAGCAATACTCCTGTTGCTTGCTGCCCTGCAAATAGGTGCTGCCTCATATCTCTTCATAACTCAAGGTTAAATCAAATATTATAAAACGGGGAGCTGTTACATCAAGCACATTAACGCTTAAGGTAACAGCTCCCGATATTTTTACTTCTATTTCCACATGGCAAAGGCTTTTTTATTCCGTGTTTATTGACATACGCTTATGCTTTCTGTGTCTGATTATAAAATACAGAATAACGGATCGCACACCAACCGCAACAGCACTTCCTCCGAGAACAAAAAACAGCAATGCGGGTATCGGACTATGCTCAAGAAGGCTCAATATACCAGCAATTATACAGCACGGCAATCCTCCCGCAAGAGGGATAACAATAGACGAAACCTTATATTTAAGCTTTCCCTCAGTTGTTCTCTCCTCGTCCTCAGCTATCTCCTCCGGAGTTTTCAATGCACGTCTGCGTACACTGATAAGCGTATATATTCCTATAATAAGAAACGACAGCGACAGTGTAATCAGAATCCAACCGCCATATGTTTTGGTCTTTGTAGTTATATCCATAGGATTATTCGACAAATAATATATAGATATCTCATCGCCCACATTCCATGAACTTTCGTACTGTCCAAGACTGATATCACTGTATTGCTTATTTCCAATCTTATAGCTAACAAGAGTATTGATCTCTTTTCCTTTTATGGGATCATCCCCATTAACAGGCTTAAATCCTGTTATTACAGCCCTACATTCAATAGCATTGTCAGGACTTCTGTTCTCTGCGGTGAGGTAAATCCCAACGGATAAAAGTATAACACCGACAGCAATTAATAAAATTCTCCCGAATTTTCCATAGTTTGTCACAGGCTCCATATACTCACTCTCCTTCCGCACTGTTTTCCTTTATTAAAGTCAGTATAACTGTTCTTGAGAGATCGTTATAACAGATATTATAATTAAATCTGTCATCCGACTTACCCTTAAGAAATTCTGTTATCAGTTCATTCATATCGGATAAAACCCTATTATAATCCTCTTTACTTTCAAATCTGACACTGAGGTTATATATCCCTGTTCCGTCAAAATGCTCAGACCATATATTTTTAAGCTTTTCGCCGGCATTTTCCGATGTGACAAACTGATTATTCATTTTATGGTAATTAAGCTTTGTTGATTCGCATACCGGAACACCAACATCTGAATACACCTGACTTATTTTATGGCTCTCATTAATAAACGAATCATCAACATTAAAAAAACCATAATTAGCGGTATTACCCGCATTAATACTCAGATTAACATTATCAACTGTTATATCTACATGATACCAGTTGTTGTCAATTTTAACTATATTCCATGAATGCTCCGAAAACATGGAATTGAGATCCCAATTTTGTGTTCCCAATACACATATACATTCTATTCCAAGTTTTCTCATACACCACATGAATCCCTTGCAATATGCCTCACATCTGCCATGCCCCTCTATAAGAGAACCATACGCCGAGCCTGCAAGCTCACCTGCCTCGGTATATGTGCAATTCGTGAATATATAATCATATACATATTTTTCCTTTTCGTATTCACTCTTATCCCGTAAATCACTGACCAGCCTTTTAAAAAATATTTTTATCTTATCCATAGCATCAACATATTTATCTTCCGACATACAGTAGGAAAACGTCACCTTACTGATACACTCCGCCCTTTCCCCTGTCATTTCGGTAAAATAGTTATCGCCGAGATGTATAAGCTCAGGACAATCATAATTTAAGAAATACATTAATTCGGTAAAATCATCCTTATTTATGGGGGTACTGAATGAAACAGATTCCTTATATTCCGATACAGCTCTATAAAGCTCACAGAAATAATACCTATTTTCTCCACTTAGCCTTTTGACAAAATACTTATCCTCATAATCCTCTACAACTGATATATCCGCCGTCATATTCTGAGGTTGTGGTATTACGACAGCAGAGGATTTTTCCGATGTCATATGCTCCAAAGAAGGGTTATTGTCGGATTCTGTCCCTAAGCCTGAAATGTATGATGAATTTTCATTCTGTTGAACCCCCTCATCTGAAAATAAGCAGTGGTATACACACACAATTCCAAGGGACAGAAGAAATACAACAAGAAATATCGTTGCCGATAATCTCAAAGCTTTTTTGTTCATAATACACCACCTTAAGGGAAATACCCGAAACTATTCTTCGGTGTTTTCATCCTCCTTGGGTAGCTCTTCAAGCTGACCGAGCGGACTGTTTTCAGAACCGTTTCTGATAAGTGCGGCGAGTACCGGATCGACCTCATATTCACCTGCACTTGAAGTGAACGAATCATCAGAGCCTTTTCTCACAAGTGCCTCGAGTTCCTGATCGCTCTCATAGTCATCCGCATTCATATCAAATGCATCGTCATTTCCTGCCCTTACAAGTGCCTCAACCTCATGATTACTTTCATAATCATCCGCATTCATGTCAAACGCATCATCATTTCCTGCCTTTACAAGTGCTTCAAGCTCATGGTCACTTTCGTAATCATCCGCATTCATATCAAACGCATCATCATTTCCTGCCTTCACAAGTGCTTCAAGCTCATGGTCGCTTTCATAATCATCCGCATTCATGTCAAACGGATCGTCATTACCATTTTTTATCATTTCGGCTATTTCCTCAATAGTCCGTTCCGGCTCTCTTATCTCCTCAACCTTTTCTTCCTCTACCGGCTGTTCCTCCACAGTACCATTTACTATTTCCGACTTTTCACTGTCTTGTTTTCCCTCCACGTGCGTATGTGTACCAAACGGCTTTGAATACACCGGTTCACTGTCCGATTCATTCGAGGAAATATCAAACATAGTTGCTATCTCATTTACAAACGTCATTTGCTTCTCAACTGCATTATATGCCGTATATGTGCTGCCTTGACTATTCTCAACGGATTCTACCGATTTATTTTTTCTCATATCGGACATTTAAAATTCCTCCTTTATTATTACAAGACAAATAATTCACTAATTTTCTTTGTTTTCCTTTGGAGCTGTCGCACCAAAGGAGCTGCCACCGTCTATTGTAAACGGATCGTTAATATCAGGCTCTCCCGACTCTCCACTATTAATACAGCTCCCTGTATTATAGGGATTATTCGGATCCGAATTTACATTCGTAACAAACGGATTATTAATATCAACATCATGCGGAATATTTGACTCTGTGCTAAGATCTTCATTACTATCATATTTCAAATTAGGATCATAATATCCCCCCTGCTCAGTCTCGAAGCTTTCCGCCTCCCCATCACCATACCCCGAATAGGCAGCAAAGGGATCAACATAGCTGTCCATAAGCTTATCATCAAAAGCATTCGCCGAATTATAGTCAATACTGCTGTCCCCCGGACCTCCCGTTGCCGAGCCGTCACCCATATATCCGA
>CANRAN010000053.1 GCA_947628595.1 uncultured Clostridia bacterium
GATTATCGCAGCCCTCCGCTATCTTCAGATATGTATAATAAAACGGTGTCGAGCGTACTCTGCCCCCACACAACGGCAGTTTATCCTTTTCGGGGAAAAGCTCGGTTTTTACCTTTCCGGCAGCCCTCGAAACAACCTCGGCTATATCAACATTTCCGCCTATTCCGACAACAGCGTCAACCTCATATAATTCCTTCATTACTTCGGACTTATACCTTTCGGCAAGGCATCCGGTTACAATAATAGCCTTTATTATGCCCTCCTTTTTCATTCGTACAAGCTCCAGTATCTCATCTATGCTTTCCTGCTTTGCGTCCTCAATAAAGCCACAGGTATTGATAATTGCAACATCACTGTGTTCTACATTCTGAACCAATTCAAAGCCTGCCTCCTTTAGGGTATAGAGCATCATTTCCCCGTCCACCCTGTTTTTGGCACATCCAAGACTTATCATTCCTACTCTGATTGACATTAAATCTTCATTCCCTTCAAACCATGAGGTAATTAATCATTATATTCATATTCCTCAAAATTCCTCATAGCTTCCTTTATATCATCCCACCTGTATCCCATCGCTCTCAGTCCGTTTATTACTCTCTTTCTGCCCTTTTCATCTTCGAGCGAGCGTGGGTATTTTCTTTCGATAACAGACACTATCTGATCTACGGGGTCAACCTCAAATTCCTCAAGAATTTCATCAATCAGATTGCGATCAATCCCTTTTTTAGACAACTCAAAGGCAGCTCTCTCAGCTGAAAATTTTTTCCGCATAAGGAGCTGCTCTGCATATTCTCTTGCAAAGCTCTCATCATCAATAAGTCTCAATTCCTCAAGACGTTTTATTGCAGCCTCAGCGGCTGCCTCACCGTACAGAGGCACCAGCTTATCTTCTATTTCCTTTCGGCTCCTTGCCCTGTATTCAATCAGGTAAAGAGCCTTTTCCTTTGCTCTGCTTATTTTTGATTTTTCTATAAGTTCATATAATTCCTCATCTGTTATATCACTTCCGGTATGCTTACCGGATGATACTAACGTAACGGTATCTATACTCACAGCATATTCTCCGTCAATAAACAATGCGGACATCCCTTTTTTTCGCTCTTCAACAGCCGTTATCAGCATATTATTCCACCATTACGTCTATATCTACATCTGAGGTTCTCGGCTCTGTTTTTTCTACCTCTCCCGGTTCTCTTGCGGAGGCTGCACTGACATTTTCCTCCTGACTGTCAGCCGATGAATCCTCAGCCTTTGCTTTCACCTTTTTTGATGACTGCCGTGTAAATGTAAGCTTGTCCTTATTTGCAAGCAGTTCCTCCTCAACCTTGGCAGCAATATCAGGGTTATTCTTAAGAAATTCCTTTGCATTATCTCTTCCCTGACCTATTCGTGTACCGTCATAGGAAAACCATGCACCGCTTTTTTTGATAATATCAAGCTGAACAGCCATATCCAGAAGCTCGCCTATTCTTGAAATTCCCTGACCATACATAATATCAAATTCAGCCTCTTTGAAAGGTGGAGCTATCTTATTCTTTACAACCTTTGCTCTTGTCCTTGAGCCTACAACTTCTCCGCTAACCTTAAGAGTGTCTATTTTTCTTATGTCTATACGAACAGATGCATAGAACTTGAGTGCTCTGCCTCCCGGTGTTGTTTCGGGATTTCCGAACATCACTCCGACCTTTTCACGGAGCTGGTTTATAAATATTGCAACGCAGTTAAGCTTTGATATCGAACCTGCGAGCTTTCTCAGTGCCTGTGACATAAGCCTTGCCTGAAGTCCAACGTGGGCTGCACCCATATCTCCCTCTATTTCCGCCTTTGGTGCAAGGGCGGCAACCGAGTCAACTACAATTATATCAATAGCTCCCGAACGTACAAGTGCCTCGGTTATTTCAAGTGCATCCTCCCCTGTGTCGGGCTGTGATACAAGAAGCTCATCTATATCAACTCCGAGTGCTTTGGCATAGATCGGGTCAAGTGCGTGCTCGACATCAATAAATGCTGCATACCCGCCCCTCTTCTGAGCCTCTGCTATACAGTGAAGTGCAAGCGTTGTTTTACCGGAGGACTCCGGACCGTATATTTCAATGATTCTTCCCTTCGGCAGACCGCCTATTCCGAGTGCCATATCAAGTGAAAGTGAGCCTGTCGGTATGGCATCAACCTGCATGGCTGCATTTTGACCAAGGCGCATTATTGCCCCCTTGCCGAATTGCTTTTCTATCTGATGAAGTGCTGTTTCAAGTGCCTTCTGTTTATCTACTGCCATGATAAGTCATTCCTTTCTTGTGTTTTATTGCTCTATGATTATACAATTTTTTGCCACTAATTTCAAGTACCCTAAATTCGGCAAAACCGCTAATCATACAATTTATTGTACAATACGGTATATTCCAGACACAGTTCTGTCAAGACCTGCTATATCATGTAGTATTTTGACATTCGAAATACCCGATAACTTCAATATTCCGGCAACAGCCTTGCCCTGATCCTCTCCTATTTCAAGAGAAATAATTCCCCCGTTTCTAAGTTTTGACAGCCAATGCTCACAAATTGCACGATAGAACACAAGTCCGTCCTCCCCGCCGTCAAGTGCAATAATAGGTTCATATCGTACCTCTCTCTGCAATCCGGCTATTTCGGAGGTTTTTATGTAGGGAGGATTTGATATTATAACATCAAAATAATTATCCTGAAATTTGTCATAATAGTTGAATAAATTTCCCTTAATCGGCTTAACATTACTTGTCTTATTTTTCTGTACATTAATACAAAGATATTTATATGCCTCATCCGTTAGCTCAAGGGAAAATACCCTTGCTTTGGGATATTTTTTTGCAAGTGCTATGGAAATTGCCCCGCTGCCACCGCACAAGTCAATTATTGTCGGGGAATAAAGCCCCATTTCATCGATAAGGCGCATACACTCACGGACACATACCTCGGTATCATCATTAGGAATAAGAACACCATCGCCAAGGGATAATTCGCAGTCCATAAAGCTCCATGACCCTATGATATATTGTAAGGGATAGCCCCCTGCCCTACTGTTTATGGCACGAAAAAAATCCTCCTGATTATTTTCCTTATCCGCTGAATCGATTTCCTTATTATATTCAAGCCTGTCAATATTGAAAAAAAATTTTATCAGACAACGTGCATCATATTCCGGAGAGGTTATTCTGTTTCCCCTTAATATTCCTACTGCTTCTCTGTATATATCGGCATATGTCATCTTATTATATCTTCTCCGTTTTTCGGTATTACATCCTTCATTGCACTTATAGCAACCTCTATCATATCATCCTCCGGCTCCTTTGTAGTTATATGCTGCATCCATACCCCCGGAGCGGCGATTATCCTTGTGATAATATTATCATGCTTTCCGCAGATTTTTATAAGTTCATAACCTATACCCACCGTTACAGGTAGAAGCAACAGTTTCACCGAGGAACGAAGCCATACATCCGTAAACGGTATAAACAAGCCTACAAGTATTCCGACAATAAGCATGAGTATCAGAAAGCTTGTTCCGCAGCGTGGGTGGAAGCGCCTTTGCTTGCGTACATTTTCAACATTAAGCTCAAGACCATGCTCATAGCAGAAAATCGTCTTATGCTCTGCACCATGATATTGAAAAACCCTTTTCATATCCTTATTTATCGTGCAAAGACTCATATACACCAAAAACAGTATAATCCTTATAATCCCCTCAAATGCAGAACGCCATATAATGGTATCATTTAGAAACGGTAATACACCTGCCGTGAGATTAAAAAGCCATGTAGGAACAAAGAAAAATACGGCAACGCAAAAAGCCACAGCAATAATAGTGGATATAGTCATAACAATACTGATAAATTTATCCCCTAAATGCTTGTCCACCCACATATCGAGCTTTGACGGCTCCACTGCTTCTTCTTCCTCACCCTCCATTGCCTTATCGGCGGAAATCATTAGGGCTCTCTGACCTGTCACGAGGGAATCAATCATATTTGCAACTCCTCTGATAATAGGTATTCCCAGTATCTTATGCTTTTTTATGAGATTGAGCGGCTCAATTTCCTGAAGCACTATACTGCCGTCACTTTTTCTTACCGCAACCGTAGATTTTTTAGGTCCTCTCATCATAATGCCCTCAAGCAATGCCTGTCCCCCGATTGAGGTAACAATCTTTGTCCTTTCCTTTTTCACAATTATTCATATCCTTTCCGCAACTGAAAAATAAAAATTCCGTTAATCACTGCAACTGTTCATTCGTTTCTGCCTTCGCCTGATTTTCCGAAATAACCGGGATTGTAATAGAAACGGTAGTTCCTACTCCCTCGACACTGTCTATATCAAGCTCCCCATGGTGCAGCTTTACTATTTCATCAGCAACTGCAAGACCTATTCCCGATCCCCTGACAGTCTGGTTTGCTTTATAGAATTTCTGCTTTACTTTCGGAAGATCCGCAGCAGCAATTCCGCAGCCGTTATCGGATATTGTTATGATTATCTTATCTGCAATATTTTCAACTGTGATATTCACAACACCGTCCGAGCTACTGTATTTCAGTGCATTATCAATTATATTGATAAAAACCTGCCTCAGCCGATTCCTGTCGCCTATAACCGGTGGAAGCATTTCGGGAGCCTCATAGATAATATGCTTATTTTCCTTCGCAGCTCTTTCTTTCTGCATATATATGGATTCGTCAAGCTCGGCAAGTATATCAACCCTGTCCATAATAAGAACCATTCTGTCCTGCTGTATTCTTGAAAAGTCGAGAACCTCCTCAACGATTCCCCCGAGTCTTTCTGTTTCCTTTATAATTATCCCCATACCCTTTTCGAGTGTACGCTTATCGTTAAAACCGTCCATTTGCATAGTTTCAGCCCAACCCTTAATTGCAGTCAACGGTGTACGAAGCTCATGCGATACAGAGGATATAAACTCATTTTTCATCTTATCCGCAGTGCCAAGCTCTCCTGCCATATAATTTATGGTATCGCAAAGATCTCCTATTTCATCATCATAGAATTTATTTATTCTTGCGTTAAAATCTCCTCTTGCAATTTTTTTTGCGGTTTCCCCTATCTCACGTACAGGACGTACAATGGATTTAAGAAAATATGTGCTTGATATAAATATAAAAAACATTATAAGTATTCCGGCAAGGCACACAAAGGATATAGCAACAAAAATCTTTCTGTCCGCCTCCTCGAGAGAAACAATATACCTTATCGCCCCGACAGACTCATTACCGTCGTTTGTAATAACCTTTGTAAGAGCCATAACCTTTTCCCCCGAGCTGAGCCGTCCGCACCAATCGGCACGATGCTCATCATTGGTAAGAGCTTCCTCATAGTCGGGCATATATTGCTCCCTGTCGGGGGTGAAGCCCGTAGAATTTATCTCCGGCTCTCCGGAACTGTTTATTACAACAAGCTCCATCATCTCCTTATCCGGAAAGGACTCCACATACTGTCTTGCGGTTTCCATAAATCCGCTGTTGACGTTATAGCTGAAAATTCCGCTAAGCTCTCCTGATCTTCCGCTGAGTGTCTGTCTTATCCCATTATAATACAGATTTTGTACAACAACTGAAAAAGCTACAAGAAGTACCAATAATATCAATAATATCACACCAAAAGTATTCATAACCCAACGCTTTGTTATACCCTTCAAAAGCACAGACCCCTTTCATAACTATGCACGGGGAAATAAATTCCTCATGAGCATTCCCACTTATATCCGAGACCCCATACCGTTACTATATATTGCGGAGAAGAGGGATTATCCTCTATCTTCATTCTAAGTCGGCGTATGTTGACATCAACTATTTTTTCTTCTCCGACATACTGATCTCCCCATACATATTTAAGAATTGCACTCCTGTCAAGAGCCGCACCGGGATTTGAAAAGAAATATTCCATAATCTGAAATTCAACCTGAGTAAGCTCAATAAGCTTGCCCTTTTTCTTCAGAGAATGATTTTTAAGATTAAGAGTGAAATCTCCTGACTTTATTTCCTCTTTGAAGTTGTTCTCACTTCTCATTTCAGCTATGGCGATTCTTCTGTAAAGCGCATCCACTCTCGCAACAAGTTCCATAGGGCTGAACGGCTTTGTAACATAATCATCGGCACCATGCATAAGACCTGATACCTTATCCATTTCCTGAGTTTTTGCCGTAAGCATAATTATACCCAAATTACTGTTACGCTTTCTCAGTTCCTTGCACACAGTCAGTCCGTCTGTTTCGGGCATCATTATATCAAGAACAGCTATATCAAAATCCCCGTTTGCCTCATCATATTTTTTCAGTGCAACCGCCCCGTTTTCCGCCTCTGTCACATTATAGCCTGCCCTTTCAAGGTTTATAACTACAAATTCACGTATTGCGGTTTCGTCCTCTGCAACAAGTATATTTTTCATTTAATAACACCCCTGTAAATTATTTTGCAATAAGATTGATCAAAGTCTTAATATCCGACCGGCTTATACCCAGACTGCTGTCTTTATCCGTATTGTATAGCTGTGCCGCTATTACCGATTCCGTACCGTTTGATTTTACACTTTCAATTTTGATATATTTGTCTTTATCCGCTTTATCCCAATCTGAACGGGTAAATCTGCATATAGTGAGAAGTCTGTCGCCGAGTGATGAACTTTCGGCATCCCATACATAGAAATTAATCTCTCTATTTTCGGCATTGCTTATTCCTGTAACTTTCCCGTTCCAGCTATCGGGGATAATCAGATAATACCCATCGGTATAATTCATTACAGTATTGAGTATGGTCTTCAGGGAGTCGTCTGATGTATCTATCTGTTTCCATGATGTGATACTGCACACAGACCCCGCATCCGTATTCCGAGGTGCCGACATCTGTGTAACAACAGGAACCTCCACTATTCCGTCATTATTTATATCCCTCGATGTAGCGGCATTTTTTCTTGTTGTACTGTTCACCACCGCACCGTTTTCATTCTGCGTTACAAGTGGATTAAGTAATAACTGATTTTCAGAATCAAAACGCAGCACCTGAGTTGTAAGCTGCCCGTTATTTTTACTCCCGTCTATTACAATGCATTCGTCTTCAGCATCAATTTTCCCGCATTGTATATTAACAAATGCCGTAACCTCAGAATCAAGTACAGTGGAAAACTTACCGATAGGACGCTTTTCCTGCTCGGAATATTGCAAAATCCTTGCAGTAGACGGGGTCTGATCATTTCTTAGTGAAAGAAGTATTATATCCTCCGATTTATCCTGTGTAATATCGGTTATTATAATCTCTGTATATGATTCATCAATCGTCATCTCTCTTATTGTTTCATCCTCTATGGAATATGCACTGAGTGTATTCTGCCCGGCATTGTAGGTACTCCAACCAACCAGTATCTCATCACTTCCGTCATTATTGAGATCCTCGAATATAATACGGTCAACACCCGTTGCGGCATTACTGAAACTGCCGAGGCATTCCCATTTTTCTCCTGTATGTGATATTATTGAAATATTGAGTTTGGTATTATTCTCGGTAGAATAAAGTGCAACGGCATATTCATTATTCTTATGACCCGTTTCAAACAGTGTAACAGCAGAACGATAGTCGCCCGTCTGCGGATATTTCAGCATATAATCGCTTCCTGCCTGCTCCTTTATCACTGTCTGTATTTCCGCCTTATCTCCTGTCGCTCTCGGCGGTCGGAGTATCGTCTGCTCACCGAAGCTTATATCCGAACATCCGGCAAGCAAAAACACCATAAGCACCCCGCCGGCAGCTAATTTTATTAACCTATCCATTTTCAAGCTTATCACTCTCCGACAAAATCCTCTTTTTCGCAATCAGGAATTTAATTTTTATTCCCTCATCCGAAAACATCCTTTCGTGCTCGGTCATAATATTACCAACATATCCCGATGTGTGCAAATCATACGTTTTGTAGGTTATATCAAAGAAACATTCCTCAAAATAAGCTGTGCTTTCCTCAAACAATTCATCATCATCAGTTTTGAAATGAATTTCCCCGCCGTCTTTCAGGAATTTCCTGTACTGTACAAGCTGCCTCGGGTGAGTAAGCCTATGCTTCTTGTGCTTTTTTCTCGGCCATGGGTTGCAAAAATTAATATATATCCTATCGGCAATCATTTCATCAACTGTAAAAAAAGAGCCGATATTCTCTATATTACACGCTGCAAGAAGTATATTATCCGTTTTCAGACCTTTTTCCTCATACATTTTTGAAATCTTCCGTCTTGCAACACCGAGCATTTTATATTCAAGATCTATTGCAATATA
Organism: uncultured Clostridia bacterium; assembly: GCA_947628595.1. GTDB lineage: Bacteria > Bacillota > Clostridia > Oscillospirales > Acutalibacteraceae > UBA1213. Next base: position 8,298 of record CANRAN010000053.1, read on the forward strand.
ATTAATATCAGTATTTTCCGTTGCAGCCTGTGCAACAAAGCCGCCCTTTCCGCAGCCAAGCTCTATATAAACAGGATTTTTTCTTTCAAAGGCATCGCCCCAATGACCGCACATTGTGGCAGGGTCTGCTATAAAATAATCGCAAGCTTCAAGTTCGGGCTTTGCCCATGGTTTATTTCTCATTCTCATCATGATCACCTGTAT
>CANRAN010000054.1 GCA_947628595.1 uncultured Clostridia bacterium
GCGGAATTTGAAGCAAAAACAGGATTAAAGACAACATAATAGAAATCGTGTCTGAAATTAAGGAATATATAGGGAGGGGAGTGATACCACAAAAATTACGATAATCCGACCACATTGTATTGCGAATTATACAAAATGACCTGCTGAAAAAAATATTACAGAGCCTATTTGACAATTTACAGATGAGTGGTGTATAATGTAGTCGGTAATATCGGGTGATTACTTGTGAAGGGAAGGTATACCGGAAATTTTGGGTTTCGGGGTATATAGAGCAAAAATGGATATCGGAGGGAGTAAATAAAATGGAAAGAATTGCAAGTTTCAGAATAAATCATTTGGAACTAATGCCGGGTCTTTATGTTTCACGGAGGGATAGACGCGGTGACTGTACGATTACCACATTTGACTTGAGAATTACAGCGCCGAATCGTGAGCCTGTTGTGGATATGCCGGCACTGCATACGATTGAGCATATTGCAGCAACATATCTGAGAAACAGTGAACATAAGGATGAAATTGTTTATTTCGGTCCTATGGGATGTCGTACGGGCTGTTACCTGGTAATGTTTGGCGATCTTAATTCCGAGGATGTATATGATTTAATTCTTGATATGTGTGATTTTATTATTAACTTCAAGGGAGATATCCCGGGGGCAAGACCGGAGCAATGCGGAAATTATTCCGAGCAGAATTTGGATATGGCGAAATATTATATGAGGAAATATAAAGCTTCGTTGATAAATGATAAAAGATTAGTATATCCGGAATAGAAGATATATTTATGGAAACAGTAGAGGAAATCTTTTATATAGTTTCCTGTCGAAAAATAAGTTAGGGGCTGTTGCACTGCGTATGATTTTACGCTGTGCGGCAGCCCTATTTAATATAACAGGTGAGAGCAGAACAGTAAGTCAGACTCTGATTTGAAATTCGGCTTAATGGATGCCTATAACTAATCAATGTATCTGTAATATTTTATACTATTTTGTCCTTCTGTTCTTTTTTTTATTAATTTTACCGGATATAAAATCACAAATAGGATGAAAGAACAGTACCGAAAGTGTTATTATGAGCATTACCAAGGAAGAGAAAAACCATAAAATATATGGAAGCTGTGGCTCATTAAATAAAATCTTATCGGAAATATAGTAAGAAAGCGGCTCAATTATAAACATTATGGAAACTATAAAACCTAAATAATTGAATGTTCTGTTTTCCTTTTCATCTCTGCTCCTCTCTAAGCGTTCATTAGTGATATTTGCAACGTCACGCAGATTATTCATAGACATATCAAGGTCATTGAGATTTTTACCAATATATAGGCTTTTTCGGAGTATCTGATAAAGTTCCACACCCTGTTCCTGAATAGTTACCTCGGATAGCAGTAATTGATTTTGAACCTTGACATACTTAGCCTGTAATAGTTCTATTTTCTTTATATCGTCCTCAGAAATATCTTTACCGTCCCGGAATTGAAATCCGTTTGAAACAGTTGCAGCCTCATCCGACAGCATAAGTATTACACTCCGCTGAGCCAATGTCAGAATTGCCATTTGAACATACAGTGTCAGAAAGGGATTAATAACCTGATCTGTGACATCCGGATTTGTTATACAGCAAATAGAATGATGTGTTATACCGAAAAGTGTTCCTGTATAGACCCATCTGTCATAGACCGATTCCGATAACAGTCGTTTTTTCATTTCAGGGCTTTGGCAACTCAGTTCGTTTTCTATATACAGGAATTTATAAACTCTGCTTGAAAGAGTTGTTTCATCCAACCACCCTTCCATATAGGAATCGTGTGGATGTCCCGCTTGATCAGTCACAATATACCGGCTTTCGTTTTCCACGCTTCCTTTAATGACACGGTCGTTAAATTCCTTCTCATCAAACAGATACACTCTTCCGTTTTCGACTGAAACTCTATATGTATCTCCGTTTTGGGTAAAGCTGCATTTGCAGCGCTTTAAACGTGTGTCGGTTCCCTGTACAAAGCTAAGCCCACTGTTGCCTACACCCTTAAGCTCGTTACTAAGGTCATAATCCGCAACAAGACAGCATACAAACATTCTGTCATCAACACATGGCTTTATATAAAATTTCTCTTTACTCTTATGGCTTATGTTGGTTGTAATAGATTGTCCTCCGTTGTCTTTGCCCTCTCCGTCGAGAAGGGTCTGAATAGGCTTCATTATGTAGGTAAGTGAAATGATATCGCAATAGTCACTTTTTCCGGCTATTCTCAAGGTTGTATCAAGAAATTTTTCACAAAGTGCCGGATTTTCATTTTCGCCAAAGCTTATTGAGATACTGTCGGCACACAGACTATGTGGAGTTTCAGGAGCTGTAAGATACGGGAAATTTATACGTCTGCCGTATTCGTTTATGCTGTTTACATCGTCAAGGGTTTTATACAGGGTATTTTCCATTTCAAAAATAAGAATAGCAATTCCGGCATCGTAGATATTCAAACGGATATTATTTATGTCCAATTCATACGTTTTACCCCCTTTCCGGATTTTATATTTTCCGTCGTTTTTATTATACTTATAGCAATGCACAGCGTTACTGCCCTTGGAATTGAATATCAGATCATTTGCGGAATCGGTAAAATATTGAAATGCCGCATAATCGAGCTTCCAATCTTTTTGCGATAAAGGCCATGAATTTTTTTTACGCTCACTCCAATCATCGAGAACCCACCTGCGGTTTGTATCGTTGCTGTCTGCCCCACTGATAGAAAGTACAGACAGAAATTGTTCCGGCTTCGTAGAGTTATCTGTTTTCCAGATAAAGGGAAACAGAAAGGTATGATAGCTGTATATCTGTCGGTTTTGTTCTTCACTCATAAAATTGTAATTGTTACCCAAGGCAGGAAAATGTAATTTCAGCGGCTCCGGTGTGGTGCCGAGAGATTTAATCCATGTCGCCCCTGCGGTAACACCCTCCTTTCAAAGTTATTAACATTCATGAATAATTTTCCTATTTCCCTTATTATAGCAATAAGATACTTTTTTGTCAATTAAAGTTTATATTTTAATCATAACAATCACTGTTTTGTCGGGCATTAAAAGCGATATGAAAACAATTTTAATCATGAAAATGACAAAAATATCAATTTTTTATTAAAACGCCATAAAAAATATTGACATTTTTTATCGAATATAGTAGAATTTACGTTGGATGTGTTCCATTGAAAAAATGGCAATTACCCTTATAGATGAGTTTTTTGACAGTCCATGATTTTAATAAAATGAAGGAGGACGGAAATGGACAATTACAAGGATAAGTATGAGTACAAAAAAGAGTACACACTGGAACAGCAGTCAATACTCATTCATTTTCAGGCAAATGAAAAGAATAAAAGCACAGTATGTCTGCGTGCGAGTGAAGTCAAGCCCAAGCTGGATAGGTTTATCATCAAAAAGCTCGGGGAAAAGAAACAGCTTGAGGAACAGCATAAGGATTGGATACAGGCGGAAAGTCCCAACGGTACTGATCTTGCACTCCGTTATAGAATGATTGTTACAAGAAATAACAGTAAAGCTGTAATTTACTCAACTAAAAAGAAAAATTCTTCTGAGCGAGGTACGCAATGTAGTAGAGATGAAGAAGAGTTGCCTAATATTTTTTATGCCAATATGGGAACGGATAATCCAAAACATGGAATATTTTTCACCGGCGGTCTGAAGCTCACTATAATCTGCTACATACCTGAACTGTTAAAGCAAATAGACAAGCTGATAGCAGAATTTTTTGCAGTAACGAATTTCGGAACAATGCAGGACAAGGGCTTCGGCAGCTTTATAGTCGAGGGCAGAAATGTTAAATATCCCGAGACTCTGAAAGAAAATTACAGCTCGGGTGTATGCCTTAAAATAGATAATGCCGGTAAAAATCAGAAGGAACTTTTCGATACCGTAAAACAGGTGTATTCCGTTATGAAGTCCGGACAGAACAAGGTTAGAGAAGGTAAAACAGTAACCGATAAATATATACGCTCCTTTATCTATGTGTATATGCATAAAAAGCATAAGATCGGAAATGAAAAAGCGTTTATGAAGAAAAAAGAAATCGCCCCCATAAGAACAACACATACGACTGAAAAGAATGTGCAGAAAAAAGAGGATGAAGAATACCGTTATGTCAGAGCATTGCTTGGCATCGGTGAGAAAATTGAGTGGCTTGAACCGTTGAATGAACAAGAAGCTTCGTGCGTTCGCAAGGAAATAGTATCAATAAAGGATGTGACTGAGGGAAGGACTCCTGTTGAGAGAGCCTTTTCACCGATATTCTTTAAGATAATCGGGGAAACTGTTTATATATGTGCGGACAATCCGGATAAAAGGCTGTTCGGAAGAACCTTCATGTTTAAAAATGAGGGATATAAGAAGTTTAAGACAAGTTCACAACGTAAGGGTCGTAGTTGTAATTTGGAGACACTAAGTAAGGATGAAGGTGAGAAATTTAATATGGCGGATTTTCTCAAAGAATTCATGGATTACTATAACGGACAAGGAAAATTTCAGTGTATAAAGGAGGCATAATGACATGGCAAAGTATTGTGTTGCAATTACGATCGGACCGATAATTGAAACTCTAAATCTTTCGTCAAGACCTGCTTCCCTATGGTGTGCAAGTGCAATGTTTTCGTGGCTGACGGAGGATATATGCAATAAGGCTCTTGCTGAGTTTGGGGACAATGAGATTAATATCATTAGTCCGTATTATGCTGAGCAGACAGACAGCGGTAATTACAGTGTGATGAAAGACGGTGTGGGAAAATATCATGATAGGATATATTTCACGTTGTCGGAGGAGAATACGGAAAGCCTCAGAAAAAGAGTTGATAAAATAATTAAAGGGGCAAAGGAGGGATTGTCGGATTCACTTTTGTCGGAAAAACTTCTTGGTTTGATTAATTGCAATAGGAATGAACTGAACAAAATTATCCTTAATTATATACAAGTACATTTTATAATAGAGAATGTTCCGGAGAAAACGGATGTCAACTGTATTCTGAGATTATCAGGTTATCTTGATACACTTGAACTTAATCCGACATTTCAGGTTGATCAATCCATTCGACCGATTAACACATTGTTTGAGGGAAGAACCGAGGAAACTCACAACGAGCTTGTCAAGCAGTGCTTTGGCATAGGTAAGAATAAAACTTCATTGACCTATAAGGATGAAAAGGACAATAAAATCAGGGTAAAGGATATCGGAAAAATTTCCGACTTTTCCCCTGAAAGTAATAATAAGATATTTGATTATTATGCCGTTGTTCAGGCAGACGGTGACCGTATGGGAAAGGTTCTTGAGACAATGCATACGGATGCTGAGGTTAAGATCTTTTCAGAGAACTGTCTTTCATATACGGGTAAGGCGGCGGAAATTGTAAATGCCTATGGAGGGGTTACGATTTATGCGGGCGGCGATGACCTGCTATTCATTGCGCCGCTTGTCGGAAATTCCGTAGATTATGGAGGGGAGGCTGCAAGCAACGGAACAATTACAATATTTCAGCTTTGTGCGGTTATACGGAAATGTTTTAGTGAGAAATTTATAAAACCAATAGATGAAAAGATAAAGGGAATGTCCATGAAGCCGTCATTGTCGTTCGGTATATCGGTCAATTACGAAAAATTTCCTCTGTATGAGGCTCTCAAGGATGCCTTGGAACTTTTGGAGCAGGCAAAAAAAGTATCGGATAATAAAATGAAGAAAGATAAAACAGCTGTACATATACGAAAAAACAGCGGTCAGTCGGCTATGTTCAGATTTGAGAATGACGGAATTATCAATAAAACCCTTGATACACTTATCAAGCCGGATATGGAACAAAAGGTGTTGATGTCGATGCTTTATAAAATCGGACTGTACAGAACGATTTTAATTGCAGGATTGGAAAATGATTCGGATATCAATAAAATTTTCGATAATCTATTTGACAGCAGTTACCACAAAATTACAAAGGTAAATAATTATATAAACGAAATATGTAAATCTCTGAGAGATCTTTATAAATTCATTTCCGAAAAGGAGGAAAGAAATTATCTGCTTCAGGATATGTTTGATAAAAAAGACGAAGAGAAAGATCCGACTGATGGAGAAATTGCAGTTGATCTGTTATACACAATTCTGCGTATAGCAAGGTTTTACAGTGAAAAGAGGGGAAAAGATAATGGCATTATATCTTATAACACTTGAACCGCTTGAGCCGTATTTCTTCGGCGGTGAGCGTACCTTCGGATTCGGGAAAAATACGGATATGAAGCAAACCTACTATATACTTTCTGAGAAAACACCGTCACAACCGTCACTTTTCGGTACGCTCAGGTATTTGGTGCTTAAATCTCAGAACGCACTCGACAATGATAAAAATTCCGCAAGGGCATCTGAGCTTGTGGGTGATAAAAGCTTTACATTTGAAAAAGCTTTGGGAAACAGTGCCCGGTCCGAAACCTATGGTATAATCAAAGGAATTTCACCTATGTTTTTGGTGAATAACAATGTGTGGTACGTCAAAACGCCCTATGACCACAAACCTAAAACAGGGGATAGATTTAATTCGGTATATACTCCCTTTCAGATGTCTGAATCTCCTCGGATTACATACGGAAACAGTATTTCTCTGTATCCGTGTGATTATAACGCAAAGGACGGTTACGGCGGAGGCTATATTTCACTCAGTGATTTAACGGTTGTGCGGGAAGAAGATGTCCTCATGACAGGCACACGTGTAGGAATTAATTCACATAGAACAGAGGAATATTACGGTTCCGGGGGAGTTGAGGAAGCCTACTTCAAAAGGGAATGCTTTATGCTGAGGAGTGGCTATAAATTCGCATTTACGGCTGATATAGGCGATAATATTTTTAAAGATTGTTATGATACGGTTGTTTTTATGGGACAGAATAAATCGCCGTTTCATTGCAGAGCGGAAAAATGTGACATAAGCTTCGATACGGCTGTGGAAAGCGCATTTAAAAAGATCGAGCGTGAGCATACTGTTATGTATGCGGCTTCGGATATTGTTCCGCTCGGAGAGTATTCCGACTGTTCGGAAGTAACTGATTATTACATAGCAGACACAAGGGTTATGCGTAGTCTGGAAACAGTGAAAAATGCAGATAGCTATTATAACAGACTGAAAAAATCGAAAACTCTGTATAAGGTTATAAACGCAGGATCGGTATTCTATACGAATGATAAAGGAATTTTTGCTAACAAAGGACTTGAGACTATCGGTATGAATAAGCTGATAGAAATTTGAAAGGACGGATAATTATGAAAGGTATAGTTTATAAGGTAACGTGTATGACGAATCTTCATGTCGGAAACGGGGAGATGAATTTCGATATTATTGATAATACAGTGGAAAAGGATCCGGTGACAGGGCTTCCGACAATAAACTCCTCGGGTGTGAAAGGTGCTTTACGCCAATATTTTAAGGAAAACGGAGCAGATGAAAAAGAAATTGAATTGATCTTCGGCTCGGCTAAATCAAATCTTGATGAAACTAAGACAAATCCCGGTCAGGTAAAATTTTATCAGGCGGATATGCTGGCAAGACCTGCCCGTGCAACAATGGGGGACAGGAGCTATTACATGGTGACATCATATGAGACAATGAGGCTGTATGACAGAAAGGTTGAAATTTTCGGCGGAGAACCTGTTTCGTTCACCGGCAACGGAAAAAACTGTTCAACTGAGGAAGGTATTGCTGTCGAGGAAATAAAAGATATCACCAAAATACCGGAATCGGAAAGCACGAAAAAAATAAAAGGACTTATCGCATCGGAATTTGTAATTCTTAAGGATGTACTTCTGAAAAATATGGTACTGCCTGTTCTTGCAAGGAATCAGCTCACGGACGGTATCAGCAACAATCTTTGGTATGAGGAGGTTGTGCCTCATGAGAGTATTTTTACATTTGCGGTATCATCTGATAATGAAAATGCACTAAAAGCTTTTGATAAAAGAATAGGCAGTGTGGCATATGTACAATTCGGCGGAAATGCAACAATCGGATACGGTCTGTGTAAGGTTGAAAGGATCGGAGGAAAAGCAAATGAAGCTTGATGAAAAAATTGTCTATGCCGTAAAGGTTTTGAAGGATGAGGGGATTGTAGTTATTGATGAGGATAACAGCGAATACATTGAAAAGACCTTTCGAGGACAGATTTCGTCTTTCGGAGCTGCGGTGACTATGGGATCTCTTCTGTCTGCTGTTGCCTTTTATTCCCAAAAGGGAGGAGCGTCTACGGATCGACCTAAGCTGATGAGTGCAATTTACACCATTATGAAGGAAGAGCTTAACAAAGAGGGAAAATCCGTACCGACTGAAAAAAGTTTGTTGGAATATGTCATAGGGAATGATACGGATACGATAAAAGATAAGGTTATAGATGCCGCTGTCGCATTAAAGCTTGCAATGAATGTATATGAACT
>CANRAN010000055.1 GCA_947628595.1 uncultured Clostridia bacterium
CCGTATTAACAGGATATATTTCAAGCCCTACCATACGGAAATACTTACGGGCAAGCTTACAGGCTTCTCCGATATATTTTACATCACTCTGACTTCTGCTTTCTCCCGTCAAAATAAGGATCTCCTCCATGCCGCTGTCTGCTATAATTTTCATTTCATGCTCAATCTGTTCCATTGAAAGCTTCATGCGTTTAATATGATTATAGCAGTTAAAACCGCAATAAACACAGTAATTTTCACAATAGTTTGCAATATAAAGCGGCGTAAAAACATACACTGTGTTACCGAAATGCTTACCTGTTTCAAGTCTTGCCCTTTCAGCCATATTCTCCAGAAACGGTGCTGCCGCAGGTGAAAGCAATGCCTTGAAATCTTCAATACTGCAAGTATCATGTTCAAGTGCGGTTCTAACGTCCTTTGCGGTATATTTTTCGGGAGAATATTCATTCATCTGTGAAATAACCTTTTCACGAATATCGGACTTTATCTCCTCCATGCCGGGCAGATATTCCATGTGATTTTTACGGCAGCTCGGATCATTTTCCAGACGGTGCTTTCTCTCAAGAGCTTCCGCCGACAAATTACCGGAATCAATAAAAAACTGATTATCCATCTTCTCTCCCCCTCAGTCACGCAGAAATCCGGTCAGCGGATCCGATGCGGCAGAACCACGGATAAGCACACGACCAAGACCTGCTAAATATGCTTTCCTGCCTGCTTCAATAGCCTGTCTGAAAGCAGCAGCCATAAGCGGCAGATTTCCGGCTGTTGCAAGTGCAGTATTTGCCATAATTGCAGCTGCACCCATTTCCATAGCCTCACAAGCCTGCGAGGGCCTTCCTATCCCTGCATCAACTATAACAGGCAAATCAATCTCATCAATGAGAATCTGTATAAAATCTTTTGTTACAAGACCCTTATTCGAGCCTATCGGAGAAGCCAAAGGCATAATCGTTGCCGCACCGGCATTTACAAGATCCCTTGCTGCATTCAGATCGGGGTACATATATGGCATAACCACAAAACCTTCTTTTGCGAGAATTTCAGTAGCCTTTATGGTTTCCGTGTTATCGGGCAAAAGATATTTTGCGTCACGCATTATCTCAACCTTTATGAAGTTACCGCATCCAAGCTCCCTTGCAAGTCTTGCTATCCTCACTGCTTCCACCGCATTTCTTGCGCCCGAGGTATTCGGCAGAAGTGTGACCCCTTTCGGAATAAAATCAAGTATATTTTCCTTTTCCTTGGTATTTGCACGTCGTACTGCAAGAGTTATAATCTCTGCCCCTGCATAACGCACAGCTGCTTCGATAAGCTTGAGAGAATACTTACCCGAACCGAGAATGAAACGGGAGTTGAACTCATGTTCCCCTATTATCAATTTATCATCCATTTATTATCCCTCTTTCGTATAATTAAAAATCCTTTTCACCTGCAATTATCCTTATAACGGCATGGGCCTGATGTGCTGCACAAAGCATTACCCTTGAGCACACTAATCCCATTCCGTCAGATATATCGCTTATTTCATCACCGCATAATATAAAATGCGAAGTAAGCTTTCTTGTTTTTATCAGGTTAGCTGAGCCGAGCCCTGCCATACCCGAGCCGGAAACAAGGTACTTGTCCGACAGCATTTCAAAAACACAGTCAACAAGCATTGATTTTTCCTCCGGACGGTCAAATGCCTCACATATTATATCCGCATTATGTAAAAGTCCGACGATATTATCCGTTGTTACCTTAACATTATGCTGCTCAATCTCAAGATACGGAGCAATCTCTGAAAGATTTTGGGCAAGTGCATCTGTCTTGCTCATACCTATCTGTTCTGCCTTATACTGCTGTCTATGAAGATTTGTAATGTCAACCATGTCAAAATCGATAAGAATAAGCTTACCTATTCCCACCCTTGCAAGGCTTACTGCAATATTTGAGCCGAGTCCTCCCAAGCCGCATATTGCAACTGTTGCACCCGACAATTTCTTTTGCAGTTCCTCTCCGTGTCTTTCTGTTAATGTCCTCTGCCATTCTTCCCTTGTCGGAATCATACGTCAGCCACCCCCGACAAAGCTTACTATCTCTAATATGTCACCGTCTTTTAAAATCACCTTATTATAGGCTGACTTTGGTACAATTTCCTCATTTCTCTCCACAGCAATTATGACGGGGTCAAATGAGGTTGTTTCAAGATATTCCGCCAATGTCTTACCGTCAACGGGAAGAAACTCACCGTTTATCTTTACCATATATATACATCTCCTTGTAAATCAATTTCTGTTACTCACCGTATTCCGTGCAAGGCTCAATAATTCGGCGGTTGCTTTTCCGATATCTCCTGCGGCAAAAATTGCGGAAACAACCGCAACCCCATCTATGCCGCTGCCCCTCAGCAGACCTATATTATCAGCCGATATTCCGCCGATTGCCACTATCGGGACATCAACTGCACTGCAAATCTCCTTGAGACTTTCGAGCGGCATATTACATACATTTTTCTTTGTTAAACTGCCGAACACCGCTCCGACACCGAGATAATCCGCACCGTCACGTACAGCCCTCACAGCCTCCTCAGTATTATGTGCAGATACACCGATTATCATATCGTCACCGACACGCCTGCGCACTTCCGATGGGCTCATATCGTCCTGTCCTACGTGTACACCGTCTGCACCGCACCGTACGGCAATTTCAACATAATCATTAATTATAAATGGCACACTGTATTCATGGCACAGATTGCAAATTTCAACAGCTTCCTTAAAAAAAGCTTCCTCATCCGGCTCCTTATCACGAAGCTGAACACAGGTAACACCGTTTTCAAGGGCAGTTCTGACCTGCTCATAAAGACTCATTTTCCCTGTCCATGCCCTGTCCGTTACTGCATACAGCAGCATAGTTTTTCTATCGGGCTTCATTACCTCACCTCACTCAGATAAACAAAAAATCGGGGACACTGCTGCCATGCCCCCGAAGAATTTATTGCAGTTTCCTACGGCGGCATTATCCGCATCAGGTATAAGGGTCGAAGGTCATACCCTCCTCTCAGCCTGTCACACAAGCTCCCCCAAACAAGTATTATTATACATTAAAATTCCGCTAATTACAAGCACTATAAACGTTGTATATGAAATATGCCTCTAAATCAAATACTGCCTTTTCAATATTGTATAAATTGAGTACACCTTTCAGTTTGTGCATTAAGACGGGAAATTGCAGTCCTTATCTGTTCAATGTCATTTTCCGTCATTTTGTCGGGCTTTATTGAGGTAATCAGTCTTTGCAGTTCATTGATATCCGCCTTGAGCTGCTTCTTATCCTCTCTGGGAAGTTTTTTCTTTGATTTATCAAGCACTTCCTGCGCCCCTATAACAGCCTTGTTCGCCTCCTCATTTACCTTGAAAAGAATGCGTCGTATTCCGTCCTGTGCGGCATACTGCTTTGCATCACGTATTGCCTGCTCTATTTCCTCGTCCGACATACGCTCATTATCGTTTATTGTAATTGATTGTGCCTTTCCTGTGTCGAGATCCTTTGCAGACACCTTTAATATTCCATTGGCATCAATATCAAAGGTTACCTCTATCTGCGGTACACCCGCAGGTGCCCTTTTAATTCCGTTCAATCTGAATTTTCCGATAGACTTGTTATCCCTTGCCATCGGACGTTCTCCTTGAAGCACATTGATTTCAACATTCCGTTGGTACGGCGAGGCAGTGGAGAATATCTGAGAATAATGTATAGGCAGTGTTGTATTGCGTTCCACAAGCCTTGTCGCTACGCCGCCCACGGTTTCAATAGAAAGGCTCAGCGGTGTAACGTCAAGCAGAAGTATATTATCCCCTCCGCCGTATAATGTTAATGTTCCTCCCGAAAGGGTATTTCCCTGAGCGGCAGCACCCTGTGCGACACATTCATCAGGGTTGATATTCTTTGACGGAATTATACCTGTAAGTTCCCTGACCTTTTCCTGTACAGCAGGAATACGTGTCGAGCCTCCTACCAATATAACCCTCTGCAGCTCTGAAGCGGCAATTCCGGCATCTGTCAATGCATTTCTCACGGGAATTGCTGTCCTGTCAACAAGGTCTCTTGTAAGCTCATTGAATTTCGAGCGTGTCAAGGTATATTCAAAATTTACCGGCTTACCGTTATCAACTGACAGATACGGCAACACGATATAAGATGTTTCAGATGAGGACAACTCCTTCTTAGCCTGCTCCGCCGCTTCACTGACACGCTGACGTGCGGCGGGATCCTGTCGTATATCTACATGACATTCCCTTTTTATTACATCGGCAAGGTAACCTATTATCCGTTCGTCAAAATCATCGCCGCCGAGGTGATTATCTCCGTTAGTAGCAAGAACCTCAATAACATTTTCACCGATTTCAATTATTGATACATCAAAGGTACCTCCGCCGAGGTCGTAAACCATAATTTTCTGCGGAGTTCCGTTATCAAGTCCATATGCAAGAGCCGCACTTGTCGGCTCATTAATTATACGAAGAACATTAAGTCCTGCAATACGTCCCGCATCCTTTGTTGCCTGACGCTGGATATCATTGAAATATGCCGGAACGGTTATAACCGCATCCGTGACAGTTTCACCGATATAATTTTCCGCATCCCTTTTAAGCTTTGACAGGATAATTGAGCTGATTTCCTGCGGAGAATATGCCTTGCCGTCAACGGTAAATCTCCAGTCCGTTCCCATATGACGTTTTACGGAGCTTACTGTCCTTGCACTGTTAGTAATAGCCTGTCTGAGGGCAGCCTCACCGACAAGCCTTTCGCCCTCCTTTGTAAAAGCTACGACACTTGGAGTTGTTCTGCCCCCCTTTTCATTTGGAATTATAACCGGAGTTCCCGCTTCCACAACAGAAACGCAGCTGTTTGTTGTTCCGAGGTCAATTCCTATTGTTTTACCCATACTCCTCTTCCTTCCCTATTATCAAAATCTGAAGCCATACATCAGAAAGCTTAACAAAAACATAATCAAACGTAAAATTATAATGCCGAGCATAACTTTAAAGAAACATCCCAGCGGGGAAATTACCACTCCGGAATTATATGCCCCTGTTTCACTGCGTGCTTCCTGAAATATTTCCTGTCTGAACTGTCTGTACATAGGATTTTCCGTATTCATCTGAATAGCACGCTCAATCATATCCTGTGCACGGGATAATTCTCCGTTCCCCTTATATGCCGCCGCACTGACATAGTACCAGCGGTCGTTCCTGTATGTGCTTGTCATTTTCGAGAGGATATCCACAGCCTGCGCAAATTGTCCCCTCTGTACTGCATCTATTGCCCTGACAAGCTCAGGCGGATCTCCCGACTGTGGCTTAGGGGATGTATCATATCCCATTGAGCCAAAACCGAAAAAATCCGAGAAATCGAAGCCGCCGAAATCGCTCGTCCAGCCCCCGTAGCTCTGAGAATTATTCTGCTGCCCATAACCATATCCGGAATAACCGCTGTTATTCTGCTGACGCTGCGTTTCCCGTTTTTGTCGTGCCTCATATTTTTCGGGATTACGGAGCATATCATATGCCTGATTAATTTCATTCATTTTCTGAGCCGCTATGGGGTCATCAGGATGCAGATCAGGATGATATTCCTTAGCCTTTTTCCTGTAAGCCCTCTTAATCTCATCCTCGGTTGCATTGCGTGAAATTCCTAATACCTTATATGGATCCTCAATCATAATATAGCTCCTTATGTTTTCTTCACAAAGCTGTTCTGACATTTCGGACAGTTAATTTTTATTTTTCTGCCCCTCGCAGGCTTTGTTATACGGATTGTTGCCCTACAACTCGGACATTTATAATATTTGTGAGTTTTCCGCTCAACCCATTTATTTTTCATCAAAACAAAATTCTGCCTGACATTTCCTTTTATCATCAGGTATTTATTTCTTTCTGCCTGCCGCTTATATATATTCCTCGAAAAGAAACGGAACCATGTCCATATAAGCAGCACAAAGCCGACAAAATACAGTATAAAAAGCGGTGGTATTAATATGGAAAGCAGGAGCATGATAATTCCGATAACAGAGACGAAATAGGATAGCTCATCCATTCCGTACCGCCCACGCATAAATGTCCGCAACTTATAACCAATGCTTCCGAAAAAGTTTTTCATTTTTCCTCACCCCATAAGCTATGCTGTTTTTTCAAACTGACTGTTATAAAGCTCGGCATAAAATCCGCCTTTTGCAAGCAGTTCCTCATGGTTTCCCTGTTCAATAATATTACCCTCCCTTACTACCAATATAACATCGGCATTTTTTATCGTTGAAAGTCTGTGTGCAATTACAAAGCTCGTCCTTCCTATCGTAAGCTCGTCCATTGCTTTCTGAATTACAAGCTCTGTTCGTGTATCTACGGATGATGTTGCCTCATCAAGTATTAACAGTGGGGAGTCCTTTATCATTGCTCTTGCAATAGTAAGCTGCTGCTTTTGTCCCTCGGAAAGATTAAGTCTGTCATCAAGAATAGTATCATAACCGTTTGGCAATGCTTCTATGAATTTTTTAAGTCCGACGGCACGACAGGCTTTGTCAAGCACCTGCTTTGTCACACCCTCCTTATTATACACAAGGTTTTCTCTTATAGTCCCCTCAAAAAGCCATGTATCCTGCAAAATCATATCAAACAGATCATGAACGCTTTCACGCTTCATATCCTTGACAGAAACCCCGTCAATTGTAATATCCCCTGAATCAATCTCATAGAAACGCATAAGAAGATTAACAATAGTTGTTTTACCCGAACCCGTGGGTCCTACAATGGCAACCTTCTGTCCTGCTTTCAGTTCAGCGGAGAAGCCGTGTATAATTTCCTTATCCGGCAGATAACCAAAGTGTACATCCTTGAATGTAACATTCCCCTCTACCCTCGCAAGACTTGCATTTTTATCGGATTCATCGGAGAGTTCCTCCTGTCCCAGAAGTCCGAATACACGTGAAGCGGCGGCGGATGCCTGCTGTATTGAAGTCATGGACTGTGCAAGTGTGGAGAGCGGCTGTGAAAACAGCTTTGAATACAGGACAAAGGACATAATTGTTCCCAATGTAACGGCATCGTTTCCATTAAGAATAAACTCAACACCGACAACAAAAATCAGCACATAGGATAAATTTCCCACGAATGTCATAATATGCAGCATCATTCCTGATAAAATCTGTGACTTCCAGTTGTCGTCATACAGCTTTGAATTTGTCTTTTCAAATTCCTCCTTTTCGTAACCTGTGCCGCCGAAAATATTTACTATCTTATGGTTTGTATATACCTCCTCTATCTGACCGTTCATAATTCCGAGATCATGCTGCTTGCGTATAAAGTATTTCTGTGATTTTGAAAGCACAACGGCCATTGCGGCGAAGCCGAGAAGAGATGTTGCAATTGTTACAACTGTAAGAATCAGGTTTGTCGAGAACATCTTGAAAATAACACCGATAAAAAGAGCAAGTGAGCTGATAAGATTAGCGGTAGAGGAAGCAAGCGTCTGACCGATTATATCGACATCATTCGTCACAACGGAAAGAATATTCCCCTTTGTGGTCGTATCAAAAAAGTTCAGGGGGATTTTATTTATTTTCTTATCAATATCATCACGCAGACGTTTACCTGTCTTCTGTGTGACGGTAGCCATAATGAATTGCTGTCCGTAGGAAAGAATTGCTCCTGTCGAGTATATTATTGCAAGTGTCAGGCAAAGTTCCACGAATTCTGTCATATCCACCCCTGATATAATCCCTGAGGTTATCGTATTCATAAGATCGCCTATTTTCTCAGGACCTATTATAGTAGTGACAGAGCCGCCCACGGCAAAAAGAATTGCAATAATTATAGCCGGAAGAAAGGGCTTGCAATATGCAATCAATTTTTTAATGGCTCCGAAATCTGCTTTTTCCTTTTTCATTGGTCTGTTCCTCATCATTGGACCCGGCATATTATAACTCCTCCTTTGAAAGCTGAGATAGTGCAATTTCTCGATAAACAGGGCATTTTTCAAGCAACTCACTATGTTTTCCGATACCTGCGATATGCCCCTCATCAAGTACCATTATCTGATCCGCATCCTTAATTGTACCTATTCTCTGTGCAACAATAATGACGGTTGTATCATGCATTTTTTCATTAATACTGCGTCTTACAAGCATATCCGTCTTATAATCGAGTGCGGAAAATGTATCATCAAATATGACAACACCCGCATCTTTGAATACTGCTCGTGCGATTGAAAGACGCTGCCTCTGTCCTCCGGAGAAGTTTGTACCACCCTGGGCGACCGGGGTATGAAGTCCGTCATTTAGGGTATTGACAAATTCTGACTGAGAAATAGTAAGGGCACGGCTTATACGCTCGTCATCATCCGATATTTCATTTTCTGAGCCATAGGTAATATTGGATTTTATATCA
>CANRAN010000056.1 GCA_947628595.1 uncultured Clostridia bacterium
AACCGTGGGACACACGGGGTTAGCTCGTTGATACTGTATGGGTTACCATACTTGAGCGAGAAGCCCCCACCTCTATAGGTGGGGGAGTATGTCACAATATCTCTTGATTATATGCAAAAAGAGGTATATAATTAATAGGCGGAAAAGTATATTTATTGAGAGGAAGTATATTTTATGAAATATGCAGTAATACTTTGCGATGGAATGGCGGACAGACCTGTTCCTGAGCTTGAAGGAAAAACTCCGATGTCGGCTGCATATAAGCCGAATATGGAGTTACTTGCAAAAAAAGGGGAGGTAGGTCTTGTAAAAACAGTGGGTGACGGTCTGAAACCTGGAAGTGATGTTGCAAACCTTTCTGTTATGGGCTATGATCCGAAGCTTTATTATACAGGTCGTTCACCGCTCGAAGCTGCAAGCATAGGAATAGATCTCAAGGACGATGATGTTACACTGAGATGCAATCTTGTAACACTTTCCGATGAGGAAAATTATGAGGATAAGACAATGGTTGATTATTGTGCGGGGGATATATCTTCTGCGGAGGCTGCTGTACTTATCAAATATATTGATGAGAAGCTTGGCAGTGAAATATTCAGTTTTTATAACGGTGTAAGCTATCGTCATTGTCTTGTATGGGCAAAGGGTGAGCCGAATCCCGGAGTACTCACACCGCCGCATGATATAACAGGCAGAAAAATCAAGGAGTATATACCAAAGGGTGAGCATACAGACGAGCTTTATGAACTTATGAAAAAGAGTTATGATCTATTGAGGGATCATCCGGTAAATCGAAAGAGAGTAGCAGATGGCAAGCGTCCGGCTAATTCAATATGGCTCTGGGGCGAGGGAATGAAGCCGCAGCTTGACAGCTTCTTCAGGAAATTCGGCATAAAGGGCTCAATGATATCCGCAGTTGACCTGCTAAAGGGAATAGGCAAATGTGCAGAGATGTCAGTGTGTAATGTTGAGGGTGCGACAGGCTATATAGATACCAATTTTGAGGGCAAGGGAAGAGCTGCAATAGAGGAGTTCAAAAAAGGACAGGATTTTGTATATGTTCATGTAGAGGCTCCGGACGAATGCGGACACCGTGCAGAGATAGAAAACAAGAAGAAAAGTATAGAGCTTATTGACAAATACATAATAGGACCCGTTGTAGAGTATCTGCGTGAATCGGGGGATGATTTCAGTGTTATGATACTTCCCGATCATCCCACACCGATTGAGCTTAAGACGCATACAAGTGACCCGGTGCCGTATCTGATTTATCGCAGCAATGACGAAAAGGACAGCGGAATAAGGTTATTTGATGAGGAGAATGCGGCAGAAACAGGAATATTCAAGGATCCCGGTTATATGCTTATGAATGAATTTCTTAACAGATAATAAATAAAAATATTATGGCTCTGTCTGAAGTTTTCGATAGAAAGCATACAGACAGAGCCTTTTATTATAGGTAACAGGTAAAAAATACCTGTGCAAAAGCAGCTGCCCGGATATGGTACCCGGACAGCTGCCGTATTTTAACGTAACAAATTATTCTATTGATTTTAGTGATTCTACCATGCTTATTTTTTTCATTTTGAAGTACATTATAAAATTAACAAGGAAAGAGAAAGACACAGTGAGGATAAAGGCAATAATGTAACTTATAAGATTAATCTGCTGTGGGAACATGACCATATCCATTTGTATTGCAAGAACTACAAACGAGGTAAGAAGAATACCGAGGGGGAGCCCAATGATTGTACCTACAAGGGTAAGAACCATATTTTCTCTGTAAATGTAATTAGCGGTTTCCATATTATAAAATCCGAGAACCTTGATTGTAGCAATTTCTCTTGCACGTTCGGAAATGTTTATATTTGTAAGATTATACAGAACAACAATAGCCAATAATCCGGCACAGATGATCAGGACAAAAACAATAACATTCAACGAGTCGAGTGTGTCAAGAATACTGTCGACCTGCTCACTTATGAGAGATACCGTTACTATATCATCGTTTTGCATCCAGTCATTGGCAATATCATGCCCTGAGTCCTTATATGATTCCTCAACCTGTGTATATACGACATTGTATTCTGTTTCATCATTAATGAGTTTACTGAACAATGTCGGGGTCATATACATATAATTTCCGGCATAGTTTTCTGTAAGAGCCGATATTTCAGAGGAATATGTCACCTCGTCAATAGTAAAGCTTATTGTATCCCCGACCTCTGCACCGATAACCTCGGCAAGCCTTTCATTGATTACAACGGAATTATCATTAAGATCTATTTTATCATGCTTTATTCTGTCACGGAGTATAAACATTTTTTCAAATGTCTTATCATCCTCCGGAATTATAAGATTAAGACCTATCTTCTGATTTTTACCGTAATTTATTGATGTGCTGTGCTGTGAAACAAGAAGGGTGTCGGAAAATCTTTTGTCATTGTGAAATTGTGACATAAGATAGGCTTTTTTATCCGACGTTCCTGCCTCCGATAGGGCATATACCTGATCGTACTTGGATATTTCACCGAATTGTCTGTCAGCGATAACCGTTATGGAATCCTTAAGACCAAGACCGGCAAGAATAAGCGCGGTACAGCCTGCAACACCTATGACGGTCATGAGAAAACGTGCCTTATATCTGAAAAGATTTCTTGAAGTAACCTTAGAAGTAAAATTCATATGCTTCCATATGAAAGGGATATGTTCAAGCAAAATTCTCTTTCCGGGCTTAGGTGCTTTCGGGCGCATAAGCGTTGCGGGCTGCTGCTTTAGTTCGCCGTAGCAGGTAATCAGTGCGACAATACAGGTGCATAGAATTCCTGTTCCGGCAGAAAACGCAAAGCTGTCCCATGAAATATGTAGTATAGTATCCGGCAGGGTGTACATTATTGAATATGTATCAAGGATAATGTACGGTAATGTGGCAAGACCGAGAATCGCACCGATTATACTTCCAAGAATAGCGGCCAGTGCGGCATAGATAAAGTATTTTGATGCTATTGATACATTTGAATATCCCAATGCTTTGAGTGTACCTATTTCCGTTCGCCTTTCCTCAACCATTCTTGTCATTGTGGTAAGGCATACAAGGGCTGCAACAAGGAGGAAGAAAACAGGAAAAACTGCGGCAACATGATCAACTCTCAGTGCATCCTCCTCAAGTCCCGAATATCCGGGGTTCTCATCTCTGTCATAAACATACCATTTTGCATTGTTTAGTGCATCTATTGCATCCTGTGCTTCGTTTAGCTTGTCCTCAGCTTCCGAAAGACCTGAATGTGCCTCAGCCTTACCCTGTGCAAGCTTTTCCCTTGCCTCTTTGAGCTTTTTCATACCCTCGGATTTTTGCGTTTCAAGCTCCTGCTTGCCAAGATCAAGCTGCTTTTCTGACTCTGAAATTTCTGTTTGTGCGGTCTGAAGCTCAAGTAAACCCGTTGTCATGGCATTTTCGTATTCAAGCTTACCGAGATCAAGCTGACTTTGTGCATTATCAAGTTGAATCTGAGCGTCCGCAAGCTGTTTTGCACCGTCAGCCTTGGAATTCTCAAACTGAGTCTTTGCGTTTTCAAGCTGGGTAGCGGCGGATGAGAGCTGTTTTTCGCCGTCTGAAAGCTGAACCTTGGCATTGTCAAGCTGTTTAGAGTAGTCATCAAGATTATTATAGTATGCTTTGAGATTATTTGTAACCCCGGTTAATTTATCTATAACACCGTCCCCAATATCATAAATTCCTTCGAGTTTTCCGATAAGTGTTTCTACTGAAAGAACAGCATCATTCAATGCATTTATGTATTTTTTTAGTGTATCGGAAAGCCTGTTAAGATTAAGCTCTTCCAATCTGTCGCTAATGCTGAGATATTCGTTGATCTTTGTCCTGTATTCACCTAATTTTGCAATGATATCCTCAAGCTCTTTCTTTGATTGCAAATCCGTATTGTATTGCTCGTTAATTTCGCCGAGGAGAGTTTCAAGCTCCGTAATTCCGCTGTCACCAATGCTCATTACGGTCCGGACAAGCGTAAGCATGGTTTCCGCACGGGGCTTTGTTGAGCTGTAAAAAACATTGTATTGCTTATCATATTCATTCTGTGCGGTATCAAGCTCAGCCTGTGCCTTGCTGATTTGTGTGTCATATTCAAGCTTTGCCTTTGTATATGCTTCTTTCCCGGCAGCATATTGATTTTGTGCATCGGTGAGCTTAGTTTTAGCCTCGGCTATTCCTTCACTGTATTTTTTTTGTCCCTCGGCAAGTTCTTTCTTGCCGTTTTCAAGTTCCTTTTCCCCGTCTGTAATCTCTTTTTCAGCCTTAAGCAGACCATCTGCAAGCTCGGCTTCTCCGTTATGTAATTCCTTGGCACCGTCTGCAATTTCCTTTTCCGCCTCAGCCTTTTTATCGTTATATTCTGTTTGTGCCTCGGCAAGCTCCTTCCGTGCATCAGCTAAGGTTGTATCATTGAATATTTTAATTCTTTCCTCTGAAAGTTCCTCATATTCCTTTGTCTGTTGCTCGATAGTATTTTCATATTCATCCGAAAAAGGGGATAAACCGCTTTCCGATGCCTTAGTTTTCACATATACAGCCGTATATCTTTCCGAAACAAAATCCTCGGGAGGAATCATCATGTAGAAGCTTATTGAACCGCCTCCTACATTGGTATTTCCTCTTTGATAGGTCAGATACATAGGATTATCAACAACACCGACAATTTTATATTCGAGATTTTTTATAAAATCGGCAGTATTATTATTCTGTACCTTTTCATTGAATTTAATGGTACTGCCAAGCTTATATCCGTTTGCCTCATAGAAATAGCTGTCTATAACACATTCTCCGCTTTTTTGAGGAAGTCTGCCCTCCACAAGGACAGGTTCATTTATAAGCTTATCATTTGTATCGGTAATCTCAGGGAGAGCATGAACACGCACAACGAAATCTATATCATCCTGAGTGACAATAAGATCCGACATATACGAGGGCATAACATCAACAGTGCTTTCCTCATTTTTTATTGCCCTTATGTCATCATCATCAAAGCCGACAGTAGATATAAGTCGGAAATCCATGAGATTCTGATCATCAAAATATTTACTGCCGGTTTCCATCATACTCGGACTTGAGGTTTTAACACCCGTAAAAAATCCGGTACTGAGTGCAATAATTGCCAATATGGAGATAAATCTGGATTTTGTATTTATAATTTCTCTTATTATATTTTTTCTGAGAGATCCCATCGAGTTTTTCTTTTTCATTTTATTCTTCCCATCCAACATTACTGATTATCCATGATAACATATAAAAACATCACCATTCAATTTCCTCAACAGGCATAGGATTCGGATTAACAACATTACTTATAACCTTTCCGTTACGCATATTAATTACACGGTTAGCCATGGGAGTAATAGCCGAGTTGTGGGTTATAAGTACAACTGTCATTCCGTCCTCACGGCATCTTGTTTGAAGGAGCTTTAATATTGTTTTACCTGTGTTATAATCGAGTGCTCCTGTCGGCTCATCGCACAAAAGAAGTTTAGGTTTTTTTGCGAGGGCTCTTGCGATTGATACACGCTGCTGTTCACCGCCCGAAAGCTGAGATGGAAAGTTATTTTTTCTTTGCGACAGCCCAACGCTGTCAAGCACAGTATCAGCGTCAAGCGAATCACGGCATATCTGAGTTGCAAGTTCGACATTTTCCTTTGCCGTAAGGTTTGGTATAAGGTTATAAAACTGGAAAACAAAGCCTATGTCGTATCTTCGATAGGAGGCAAGGTCTTTTCCGCTCAGGTGACTGATATCTTTTCCGCCGACAATAATTCTACCCTCGTCACAACTGTCAATTCCTCCGAGTATATTCAGCACGGTTGTTTTACCTGCACCGCTCAGACCGACAACAACGGCAAATTCGCCTTCGTCAATTGAAAAGGTAACACCGTCAGCTGCGGTTATTGTGACTTCTCCCATTCTGTATCTTTTATAAACGTTTTCAAATTCCACAAAATTTTTCATCATAATATTTTCACCACGTTGTATTAATTTTCGTTATATACATATGTATCAATAGAAATTTCAGTTCCTGTCTGATAGCAGAATTCAATTATTTCCTTATTGAAAAACAAAACAGGGGATACCTCATTATATATGTGTGGTACGATAATAATTGTAAAATTAACATTATATTTTCTCTTAATTTCAAGAAGTTGGGATATATGAGGTTTCAGGGTGTGTACAATCGCAAGACATTGGATTTCCGCATCAATAGAGGGTTCTTCCTGTTTCAATGCGTTCCACGATGATAGCCTGCTTGTTTTGTGTTCATTCAGGAAATTTCCCATAAGCTGTGTTTTGAAAGGTTTGATTCCCAATATTTCCGTAATTTCATCAGGTTCAAAACACGAGCCATCAGACGGAAAAAAATCACATATCTCACTTCCGTCTATATCTCGGATTTCCCCGTCACTTTCAATCGAAAAATATGTATAACAATATGTTTTTTCTGAGTCAAGTGACATTTTTATATTCTCCTTAATAGATTTTGCAAATATGCCCTTGCAGGCATATTTGCATTTTAGCTCACTTTGTTTGCCTTGAGTGTTGGAGGCGAGTGCGTTCCACATACAAGTACATTACCTGTCGGAAAACGTATCTCTTGTTCATCGAGAAAATTTACGGTCGAGCCATAGAATAATTGTAAGTATCAAGGGACGCCCTCTATCGCAGGGCGTCCCTCTTGAAAAAACAGTCCACCGGACTGTTTTTTCAATTCACCCTTGCCGAGCTCTTCTTACGCTTAAGTTTTCGCCGTCTGCGGACGGCGACCAAAGGCTCTGCCTTTGGAATCCGCAAGCCTTTTAAAAAAGGCTTGACCTAAAACTGCCGTTTTACTAACATTACTTTTTTACTTAATTTTCTTATGGCAGAGCGGCACCGAACCGGACAGCGGCGGTACGCCGCCAAGCCATTTTTCTGATGTCTGTGCAATTTCTTTAAGAGCCTCTTCGTCAAACGGTGATTTAAGACCTGCTGTTTCTACCAGTTCCGTAAAGGTTTGAGTTCCGCCTTTTTTAACAAGACGCATATAACGCTCCCAAGCCTCATCATGACTTTTCTGCATGATATCCCAAAATTCAAGTGCAACAGTCTGTGCAAGACAGTAGTCGATATAGTAAAAAGGATTTTCATATATATGCATCTGTCTTTGCCAGCCCTTGCCCTCACCATAGAACGGTGAGCCGTCAAGTTTCATCCATGGCATATATACACTGAGGAGCTTTCTCCAAATATTATGTCTTTGTTCGGGAGTAATGTCCGGATTTTCATACATAAGGTGCTGAAAATGATCAACCATTGTGCCGTAGGGGATAAAGGTTATTGCGGAAAACAGGTGACTGTATTTAAATTTCATGCTGTCCTTTCCGAAAAACTCATCACTTTTTCTCCAACCGAAAAATTCCATTGTCATAGAATGAATTTCGCAGGCCTCAAGAGTGGGGCTTATATTAGATGAAGGGACAATATTTCTTGAGGTATAGAAAGCAAATGCGTGACCCGCTTCATGAGTTATAACCTCAACATCATCGGCAGTACCGTTAAAATTCGAGAAAATAAAGGGTACTTTATAGTCTAACAGATTTGAGCAGTAGCCTCCGCCTGCTTTACCTTTTTTGCTGAGAACATCAAGAAGCTCGTCCTTAAGCATAACATCTATAAATTCCGAGGTTTCCTCCGAAAGCTCATGATAAAGCTGCTTACCTGTTTCAAGTATGTCCTCTGCACTTCCCTGAGGAGTAGGATTACCGTCCTTGAATTTCAGAGCGGCATCTGCAAAGGAGAGGGAATATGCAAGTCCTGTCCTTTCAGCTTGTTCACGATATAATCTGTCTGCAACAGGTACGATATATTTTACAACAGCCTTTCTGAATTTTTCTATATCCTGCGGTGTATAGCAGTTTCTTGTCATCTGAAGATAGCCAAGTTTTACAAAATTATCAAAACCCAGCTTTTTTGCCGCTTTTGTTCTGAGCTTTACCATCTTATCATATATTTCGTCAAGCTCCTTGCCGTGTTCGTTGTAAAACTCACCCTCGGCAATCCATGCGGCTCTTCGTATTTCGTCGTCGGGGGATTGTTTGTAGGGTGTCATTTGTGACAGGGTACGTTTTTCGCTGTCAAATTCAATCTGTGCGGATGCAATAAGCTTCTGATATGCGGTTTCAAGCTTATTTGTTTCCTGCACCTCCGGAATTATTTCGGGCGAAAAGGCTTTAAGCGACATCTCGGCATTTTTAAATAAAAGACTTCCGTATTTTTCCTCAAGCTCTTTTCT
>CANRAN010000057.1 GCA_947628595.1 uncultured Clostridia bacterium
CTTGTCAAATTTGTGCAATCTTCAAAAGTTCCTTCACCTATACTGGTAACCGGTTTTCCGACAATTTCGGAGGGAATAACTACATCTCCTCCGTCACCATTATAACCCGTGATTATGATGTTACCATCATAGTCCCATCCCCAATCAAATTGCGGATTAACCTCAAAATTCTTATATCCCACTTTCCAGAGGAGGTAGTAGAGATCCTCCACAGGATCCATTCCTGCTTCTGGGTCGTTAACGCAATCGGGATCCATCTGTGTGGTATCGAGATAAACCGTGAACCGGATATGGTCACCTGCTTTAAAATCCTCTTTTATAGCTATGTTGGTCTGGCTGCGCCATGTGCGTACATCTGTGGGTTCATAGGTACCCCAATCGTCAGACCAACCTGAATCAAGACGAATCTTGCACTGGAGATACTTCTCGCCTGTAGGAGCACCATCGAAGGTATAGTCTGCAATCCAGGACTCATTAACCGATTCAAGGTCAACTACACCTTCCCAAACGCCATCACCGTCATAATCGTTCATGGGAATATCTGCTACAGGTGCTTCAGCTGAACCGCCCCAATCTGTAAAGGAGCCACAAATACCCATAGTGTGGCTGCCAAGCTCACTGGCATCAGTTATTGCCGATACACTCAAAGTCGAGATAGCCGCACAAGTCGTAACCATTGATGCCGCAAGCGACACACTGCAAAGTCTTTTTGCCAATTTCTTAAAATCTGTCATTTTTCTTCCTCCGTTCATAATATTTATTTCCTTTGAAAAAACAATGTAACCCATATGCCACTAATATTTTCTAAAAGTAAACATATTTACAAAAATGTTTTTGTTTTGGAAACAATTATATTATACACTTTTCGATTATAAAACGCAAGTGGTTTAAAATATTTTTATTAAAAAAATTTACAAGGAGATAGATTATGTTTGATTTTGGTTTAAGGATAAGAGAATTGAGGGAAGCTCGGAAAATGTCACAGGAAACCTTAGGAAAAAGAATCGGCAGGAGCAAACCCGTCATAAGCAGCTACGAAAACAACATAAAAACACCGCCGCTTGATGTGCTTATAAAAATCTCAAATGAATTTAATGTTTCCCTCGATTATCTGGTGGGCAAGGAAAAAACAAAAACACTCAACGTCAACGGACTCAGCCCTTCACAAATCAAGCTGTTAAACTTAATCGTAGATGATTTTCGTGACGGAAATAACATTTTTAAAGGATTAAGTGCAAGACAACAGAAAATACTCAATTTATTGATAATAGAATTTGTCCATATCGAACATAAGCCCTCATAAGCTCTTTTTTCCAATTTCTCAAAATCGGTCATTTTTCTTCTTCAAATATTAATATTATATTTTTGTTCCGGGAATTATATAACATAGATTATTAATCACTGTAAATTATATCACCGTCCAATGATACAATATCATAGTATTTACAATTTGTCAATACTTTTTATATAATTGTATTGTAATATTTGACGATGAGGGGTGTGCCGATAATGCTTAATGAACGTATAAAAGAACTCAGAACAGAAAGAAATATAACACAAGTAACACTCGCAAAGGAGCTTTCAGTGTCAAAACAAAGTGTATCAAATTGGGAAAACGATAATATACAGCCATCCATTGATATGCTGATTAAAATTGCCGAATTTTTCTCTGTAAGCACAGATTATCTCCTTGGGCTTGACAATAAAAAATATATTGAGATAACAGGACTCTCCGAAGTTAAAGTAGCACATATCCAACAGATAATAGACGATATGCGGGAAACGATCTGAAACATCGAGCTATTTCACATAAAACAGAAAATCGGCTCAGGATAAGCCAAATAAGCCTATCCTGAGCCGGTTATTTTATATTCTGATTTTGACTGTCGAAAATCACAAGTTAGAATGATGCATTAAACAAAATTGTATTTTTTTCTGTTTTATAGGAAATTTTTTCTATTTTTTACGATTGATATTTCCCTATTTTTGACACCCACTCTCTTGATATAACCTTCAATATGATTTAGTATATTAGTTATACAAAGCGAATATACACAATATCCGCTACAATATGAAGGGAGTGTATCCAAAATGAAATACCTCTATAACACCGTTCACGTCAAGCTTGATAATTTGGAAATATTCCTCGAATAATCTCCGAACGTCAGGCTAATCAACAATAGTAAAGGTAAAACCGGAATAAGCCTTTGCATTTCAGCAGCAATGCATACCTCACAGCCTTTGTATACTATGTTCACCAAAGCATAACAGTCATCCTTTAAGTATAAAAAGGTATATACCGTGATTTTTCACATACTGTGTTGTTTGCTGTGCCGCCGTGGTAACCCCCGGCATCCGGAGTCATTAAATCACAATATCTAATAATTTTGGGGAGGAATTAAAAATGTTTGGTCCGGTAGGAATTGTTTTATTAATCGGTCTTTTAATTTTCGCTTTTGTAGGGTTAGCAAAAGAAAACAGGATAAATATGAAATACAAAAAAGTATTTGGCAGAGTTAGATCCTATCTTTTTGCTGATTTTATATCCGTAGGTGTTCTTTCGATTATTGTATTAATATTATCACCCTTTGATCCCGAATTAAAAAAAGTGGTCGGAGATAATGCTCTTATTTATATAGGTCTTGGAGCTTTAGTTCTGGCATTAGGTGTTCTTATTTATATTATAACACTAAAAAAGTGCCCCGAATATTTGAAAAAGGGACTATTTATGAATATGTTTCTTGACGGCTGGGGCATTGCTTTGAAAATATCTTTGTTTTTCCTTCCCTTTGTGTTTAAAATCGGCACCCCTTCACCGGAAGAGATTGCGGCAGAGGAGCGTAGAAGAGAGGAGGAAAGACTTGCCGCCGAACGCCAAAAAGAGGAAACACGAAAGGATCTTTATCGCAAAACAGGCGAAAATTACATATTAAACGATGACGGTGACAAAGCAAAATTACCCTATGAGGAATACGAAAATGTAAACGATATATTAAAAAAATAAGCACAATATCAACAGTATTTAAAAAGGAAAATCATAAGGTTTATTTCAGCCTAACCTATTACCGTTACAAAACAGTGTAAAATATGAAATAACAGTCCGTTCTTCTCTGTCAGCAATCCGGGGAAGAATGGATTTTTTCATATCCCCCCTGAACATCAAAAAAGAAATTTTTCATATATTCATCCTGATCAATTACCGACTGTGTATGATTACAACTTTTCGACATAATTTCCAATAAGGCTGCGATTTTTTTATTATAATCCCACTTCAGCCTGTTATTGCAAACAATATCATATCTGCTGATCCTATAAAAGGTTTCCTTTGTGTCAAATATTACATTTAAATCCTTGTAAGTCTCAAGTATTTCTTGTGCCTTATCAACAGGAATTAATATAGTTTCATTATCAAGGGTCAAAATTCCCTTTATAATACTCTCATTGTTTCCTTTGCCCAAATCTATTTCATTTCTTGTGAGAATCATCTTTTCAAAAATCGGTTTTGATTCAGAATTGATAGAATGTGTCATCATTGCCATTTCTTGATAGTACAATCCTCTTTTTTTAAGAACAAGATCATTAAACAACAGCCATATAAAACCATTACCATTGTTTGCTGTCAATAACATATATATCTTATTGACATTTTTCAATCTCATCACTCTGCCGGTAAAGGTAAAGATTGTTCCTGAATGTGTATTCTTTTCGGTCAGATAAGCTCTCGTTTCTCCGTTTTCCCTTTTTATTTTCAGGGTTGCCTGACGGATTGTGTTCACTTCGGTCTGGTACTTTCCCTCCGAAACAGAATTTGTTATGTGTATAGGAGTAAAGTAGTAGCAGTGGTATTCCCCCTGATAAAACTCATTAGTCAAAAAAGATACGGCCTCATCGTCCGAATTAAATAAATCCGGTTCTTCGCTGCTGACCTTGATACGCTTAAAAACGTCCTTGAGCCGAATATCTCTGTAGTCATCCGGATCTATACATTGTGGGTACTGAATAACGGAATTAAGGTCTAATCCGAGAATATTACACATGGCAACAATTAAATGAGGCTTTATAGAAGAAGTCACCTGTGTATTAAACAACTGACCGATTGTTTTTGCATCACAATCAATTTGGTAATACTTGCTCAGATATTCCTGTAAAAAATTATATCTTATTGAATATCCGCAGGCTTCTATTTCATCCTTGCGTTTGCAGAATTCAGCCCTGATTCTCCTATAATACTCTATTTCGGCACTGTCAGTTTTATCTTTATTTTTGGACATTTTCACTTCCCCCTTTATCCGGAATTTAAAGATCGGTCGGCGGCATGCCGCCGCTGTCAATTCATGATTACTATACTCGTCATAGACATTTTATGCTCTGACCGTTATCAACCCCATGCTGTCACGCGACAAGCCTGTCACTTTTGACTAATATTGCCTTCCCCAATAGACCATATGCTTGGCAGGTCTGCCGCAGCATACACATACATCACTTAAATGATCCTCCACAAAGGGAATACAACGGGACTTTACTCCGCCGGTTTCGTCCTTAAGCTGATCCTCACAAGCACTGTCACCACACCACATTGCCTTTATAAATCCCGGCTTGTTTGCCGCAATATCAAGAAATTCCTCATGCGTGCGTGCCTCAAACGTCTTTGCTTTGAGATTTTCAAGTGCCGCATTGTAAAGACTTTCATGTATATCAACCAGCAGACTCCTAATTTCTTCCTCTACATTGTCAAGAGAAACAAATTTCTTCTCCCTCGTATCTCTCCTCACAAGTACACATTGATTATTCTCTATATCCTTCGGTCCTATCTCAACACGAACAGGTACACCAAGCATTTCATACTGACTGAACTTCCAGCCGGGCGCCTTGTCACTGTCGTCGAGCTTTACTCTGAAATCCGCATCCATAAGCCTGTCCCTGAGTTCTGTTGCTTTTTCGATAACTCCCTCTTTTTTCTGTGCAATAGGAATAACGGCAACCTGTATCGGTGCAATCTTAGGCGGAAGTACGAGTCCGTCATCATCACTGTGTACCATAATTATTGCACCAATCATTCTTGTTGATACGCCCCATGACGTCTGAAACGGATATTTAAGTGTATTATCTCTGCCCGTAAATGTAATATTAAAGCTTCTTGCAAATCCGTCGCCGAAGAAGTGTGATGTGCCGCCCTGAAGTGCAACACCGTTATGCATCATAGGCTCAATAGTATAGGTTTCCTCCGCTCCGGCAAACTTTTCCTTTTCCGTCTTTCTGCCCGTCACAGCCGGAATTGCAAGCGTTTCCTTATAGAAGTCTGTATATACCTGCAACATTCTCAGCGTTTCCTCACGTGCTTCCTCCGCTGTTTCATGCATGGTATGACCCTCCTGCCACAAAAACTCGGATGTTCTGAGGAACGGACGTGTTGTCTTTTCCCAACGTACTACCGAACACCATTGATTGTAAAGCTTCGGCAAATCACGGTATGAATTGATAATCTTTGCGAAATGTTCACAAAAGAGTGTTTCCGATGTCGGACGGACGCAAAGCCTTTCGCTCAATTTTTCACTGCCGCCGACTGTTACCCATGCACATTCCGGAGCAAAGCCCTCAACATGATCCTTTTCTTTCTGCAAAAGGCTTTCGGGAATAAACATAGGCATATATACATTTTCATGCCCTGTTTTCTTGAATCTTTTGTCAAGATCGTGCTGAATATTTTCCCATATAGCATAGCCGTGCGGACGTATTACCATACAGCCCTTAATTCCCGAATAATCCGCAAGCTCCGCCTTTTTTACTATGTCGGTGTACCATTTTGCAAAATCCTCATCCCGTGAAGTAATAGCTTCAACAAGCTTTTTCTGCTGTGCCATTTCTTTCAACCCTTTCACTTATCTTAATAACCACATTGGTTTCTATTATATATTCTTTTGTCAGTTTTTTCAATACCTGCTTTTCGGTCCGATCATATCTGACCCATTATATCCATACATATACTCATAGGAGATTGGTTGGCATTTATTATAATATCAGCCGCTTCACGATAAAGCGGCAGCCGCTTATTATATAATTCACGCATAGCACTCTCCTTATCCTCACGGTTAAGAAGCGGTCGTGTGGTATCATTCTTAAGCCTTGCAGCAATATTTTCCACAGGAACATCAAGCAGAATTATCACTCCGTTTTTATGTAATATATCTACATTTTCCCTAAATGTAAGAGTACCTCCGCCTGCTGCTATGATAACTCCTCTTTTCTCAGAAAGCTCTCTTGCAGCCTCTCTTTCAAGCATACGGAAATACTCCTCTCCGCTCTCTTCAAAAATCTCCGAAATAGTTTTATTCTGCCTTTTTTCAATATAACTGTCGAGGTCGATAAACGACATACCATTCTTCTTGGCAAGCAATGCTCCCACCGTACTTTTTCCGCAGCCCATAAATCCGCATAGTATGATATTTTTTTGTTTCATTTTTAATCATTTCTCCATTCATATAATCTGACCGCTTGTTTTCAAAAATTCTTTTTAAGCTCCTTTGAGCTGTCCTCAATAAGCTGGTTTATATCATCGGTATTATACTGCGAGCCGTCCCATATTTCATGAGAAACAACAGCCTGCCATACCAGCATAGCCATTCCCCCGACCGCCTTCAGTCCATTCGCCCTCGAGGCCTGTATAAACCTTGTTTCAAGCGGATTATATACCGCATCAAATATATATTTACACCTTATAATAACCTCCTCAGATACAGGCATGGCATCTGTTTTGGGATACATACCGACAGGTGTTGCATTTATGAGAATATCAAAGTTGCCCTCCCTTTCAATATCGGAAATAAGACAGGTGTGAATGTCGGATATACCTATCTTTTCTTTTACTTCCTTTGCAAGACCATCACGTATCTCTACATCCTCCGGGCGTACGCATATCGTTATATTACAGCCTGCGAGAGCCGCCTCATATATAAAGGTCCTTGCAACCCCTCCGCAGCCTATTATACATACATTTCCGACAAAGGGTATATTATTAGCCTCAAGGGCTTTCAGAAAGCCGTCAGGGTCGGTTGTAAAACCCTTGCGCACCGCACCATTCCTTACTGTATTGACAGAACCGTACAGCTCCGCCTTTTTGTCAAGCTCATCAAGAAAGGGTATTATTACCTGTTTATTCGGTATGGTGACATTATAGCCCGCAAGTTCATTGAGTGTCGAAATTTTTTTGGGAAATTCCTCGGGTGCAACATCAAGTATGGTATATATACCCCTTTCACCGGAAAGCTCAAATAATCTCTTATGGATAAAAGGCGACATCGTATGACCTATCGGATGACCTATAACTGCAAATTTTCTTTCTGACATAACATTACCTCCGTGTTTTTTATATAAAGCTATAAGTAATAGCATTGTTTTTTATAAAATTTTATAATTATTGGAAAAATATTAACAAATTGTAATTTACATATTGACAAATCGTTAAATAACTTATAAGATTTAAGTGTAAGAAAGTTGTGTTCAGCGGCATTAATTCCGCATAAACCTATTGTAGCATAAACTATATGTTTTTGTCCACAGCGGAAAGCAAGAAGCACACATTTTTTTATTGATTATTTTATTTTTAGGAGGACTTATTATGGTACTTGAAAAGGTAAAGGCAATTCTTAGCGAGCAATTTGATGTTGAGGAGGATTCAATCACCCCCGAGACCTCAATAATCAACGATCTTTCGGCTGATTCTCTTGACGTTGTAGATCTTCTCACAAACATCAATGACGAATTTGGTGTTGAGGTTCCGGATGAGGAAGTTGAAAACATAAAGACTGTTGAGGATCTCGTAAGCTACATTGAGGCTCATCAGTAATTTATTGTCCACAGCAATTCGGACGTATAAAAACCGAAATATGATAGGGGTTGTCAATTAAGCCGATAAAAGCTTAATCCGACAACCCCATTTTTCATGGCAAAACCGAGTTTTCATATAATAATGGCAGTATTTATAACGCTTAATCCGTCATAAACCATTTTATGTTTTTCAAAATGCAGTTCAAGTGTATCATCACCGAGAATATACTCAAAATCCACAGCTTTCCCTAACTAATTACGGATGAATATGTGACATACTCCCCCACCTATAGAGGTGGTGGCTTCTCGCTCAAGTATGGTAACCCATACAGTATCAACGAGCT